>NZ_JBYTAG010000037.1:0-71070 GCF_058787995.1 Cupriavidus sp. FW305-27 | reverse complement strand
CCTTCCGGTCGACCCCGCAACCCTTGCTGCGTCTGCTTTGCAGCGCTGCGTTGTGTTGCGAGGGGGCGAATATTAAGGGACGCAGGACCGACTGGCAAGCGATTTCGCGAAATAATTCGACCCCCCCGTAAAAGCGGCGCACGAGGCTCAAATGTCGCGGTGGTGACAGCATCCAGCGGCGCCTCGGCTTAAGCTGAGACCGTGGGCGTCGGCCCAACCCGAGACGTCCTCTTTATATATAGACGTCGAATGCCAAGCAGAGCAGTTGAAGGAGACAAGATGACCCGACCCGTGACGCCCGGCCTCTCCGTGGTCGCCGGCAGCACCGACATCCCCCTGTCTGATGAGACGATTCCGGCATTGCTGGCGCGCACGGTCGCCGCGAACCCGGGCGCCCCGGCCGTGGTGTTCCGCGAGCATGGTGTGCGCTGGAGCTGGGCGGAGTTCAGCGACCAGGTCGATCGCCTGGCCAGCGGCCTGCTCCGGCGCGGGATCCAGCCGGGCGACCGGGTCGGCATCTGGGCGCCGAACCGGCCCGAGTGGCTGGTGACCCAGTTCGCCACCGCTCGTATCGGCGCCATCTTGGTCAATATCAATCCGGCCTACCGCCGGGCGGAGCTGGAATATGCGCTGAACAAGGCCGGCGTGCGCATGCTGATCACGGCCGCGCGTTTCAAGGCCAGCGACTACCTGGCCACCCTCCAGGCGCTGGCGCCGGAACTGGCCGAGGCCGAGCCGGGGGCGCTGCGCTCCGCCCGGCTGCCCCGGCTGCAGTGGGTGATCCGCATGGGAGGCGAGGCGACGCCCGGCATGCTCAATTACGATGCACTGCTGGCCGAACCCGATACTGTGCGCCTGGACGCGGTGACCGCGACGCTCTCCGCGCTCGACGCCATCAATATCCAGTTCACCAGCGGCACCACCGGCAACCCCAAGGGCGCCACCCTGACGCATCACAACGTGGTCAATAACGGCCGCTTTGTCGCCATAGCGATGCGACTTGGCGACAGTGACGTACTGTGCATCCCGGTGCCGCTCTATCACTGCTTCGGCATGGTGCTGTCGGTGCTGGCCTGCGTCTCGGTCGGCGCCTGCATGGTGTTCCCGGGCGAGGCCTTCGATCCGCTCGCGACCATGCAGGCGGCCAGCGAGGAACGCTGCACCGCCCTGCATGGCGTGCCGACCATGTTTATCGCCCAGCTGGACCATCCGGAGTTCAGCCGCTTCGACTTCTCGGCCCTGCGCACCGGCATCATGGCCGGCGCCCCCTGCCCGATCGAGGTCATGAAACGCGTGGTGGCGGACATGCATATGTCGGAGGTCACCATTGCCTATGGCATGACCGAGACCAGCCCGGTCTCGTTCCAGAGCGCCACCGACGATCCGCTGGACAAGCGCGTCGCCACTGTCGGCCGGGTGCAGCCGCACCTGGAATGCAAGGTGGTCGACGCCCTCGGCGAGGTCGTGCCGACCGGCGCCACCGGCGAGCTTTGCACCCGCGGCTATTCCGTGATGCAAGGCTACTGGGAAGACGACGAGCGCACCCGCGAGGCCATCCGCGACGGCTGGATGCACACCGGCGACCTTGCCACCATTGACGACGAGGGCTACTGCAACATCGTCGGCCGGGTCAAGGACATGCTGATCCGCGGCGGCGAGAACATCTACCCGCGCGAGATCGAGGAATTCCTGTTCCGCCATCCCAAGGTGCAGGCGGTGCAGGTCTTTGGCGTGCCTGACCAGAAGTACGGCGAGGAGGTCTGCGCCTGGATCGTGCTCAAACCCGGCCAGAGCGCCACCGAGGAAGAGATCCGGAAGTTCTGCCGCGATCAGATCGCCCACTACAAGATTCCGCGCTATATCCGCTTTGTCTCGGAAATGCCGATGACTGTGACGGGCAAGGTGCAGAAGTTTGTCATGCGCGACACCATGATTCATGATCTGGGACTTTAGCCGGACGCACATGCGTCGGCAGACATGAGCGGGATCCCCCATGACCATCCGAATCGTAAGACTGGGCACGCCGCGCGCGGACGATGAAGGCCTGCGCATCGGCACTGTGCGCCGGCCGCCGCGGGGCGTGCCCAAATCCGAGTTTGCCAGCCGCGATTTCTACGATGTCTGGTATCCCGTGCTGTCGCCATCGCCCGAGCTGGTGGCCCAGGCGCTGCAGGCCACCGATGACAAGCAATGGCGGGCGTTCGTGCGGCACTTCCGCAAGGAAATGGCCGAGCCGGACGCCAGCCGCACGCTCGACCTGCTGGCGGCGCTGTCGCACCAGACCAATTTCTCGGTAGGCTGCTACTGCGAGAACGAAGCGCACTGCCACCGCTCGATCCTGCGCGAGCTGCTGGCCGAACGCGGGGCCGTGATCGGCTGAGCTGCACGCCGTGCCGGGAATCTCCCCGGCTTTGATTTCCCCCCTTCCCGCATTCCGATGGCCCTGAACGTTGTCTGGCTCGGTTTCTTCCTGATTTCCTTTGTCGCCGCCTGCGTCCGCCTGGCCAGCGGCGATCTCACCGTGTTCCCGGCGATGCTGGCGAGCCTGTTCGACAGTGCGCGCACGGCCTTCGAGATCGCGCTCGGCCTGGCCGGGGTGATGAGCCTGTGGCTCGGCATCATGCGCATCGGCGAGCGCGCCGGCGTGGTCGATGCCTTTGCCCGGCTGGTGAACCCGCTGCTGCGCCATTTCTTCCCCGGCGTGCCGCAGGGGCATCCGGCACAGGGGGCGATGATGATGAACGTGTCGGCCAACCTGCTCGGGCTGGACAATGCCGCCACGCCGCTCGGCCTGAATGCCATGCGCGAGCTGCAGACACTGAACCGGCGCCCAGACGTGGCCACCGATGCGCAGATCATGTTCATCGTGCTGAATACGGCCGGGCTGACGCTGATCCCGACCTCGGTGATCGCGATCCGGCAGGCCATTGCGGTCAAGCAAGGGCTGGCGGGTTTCAATGCGGCCGATATCTTCCTGCCGACGCTGCTGGCCACCGGCGGCTCATGCCTGGCCGGCCTGCTGGCGGTGGCGTGGGTGCAGCGGCTGAACCTGCTGCGCCCGGCCGTGCTGGTGGCGTTCGGGCTGGTCGCTGCGCTGCTGGGCGGGATGTTCGCCTGGCTGCGGCACGCGCCGCCGGAGCAGGTCGGCAGCGTGACGGCACTGGCCGGCGCCGGCTTCATCCTGTCGCTGATCACGCTGTTCCTGCTCTGCGGCGCGCTGCGGCGGGTCAATGTCTATGAAGCCTTTATCGATGGTGCCAAGGAAGGCTTTGGCGTCGCCGTGCAGATTATTCCCTACCTGGTGGCAATCCTCGTAGCCATCGGCCTGTTCCGGGCCACCGGCTGCATGGACGTGCTGATGGGCTGGCTGACGCTGGGCTTTGCCCAGCTGGGCATGAATACGGACTTCGTGCCGGCGCTGCCGGTCGGGCTGATGAAGATCCTGTCCGGCGCCGGCGCGCGCGGGCTGATGGTGGATGTGATGACGACCTATGGCGTGGACTCGTTCCAGGGAAGGCTGGCGGCGATCATCCAGGGCTCGACCGAGACCACTTTCTATGTACTGGCGGTCTACTTCGGCAGCATCAATGTGCGCAATACGCGCCACGCACTGGGTTGTGCACTGGTGGCCGATGCTGCCGGGATCATGTGTGCCGTAGGTGCCGCATATCTGTTCCGCTAGGACATGGATGCTGGAAACCGGATTTTGTCGCATCGATACAACACCATTGTGCGCAATGTCGGACATTGACACATGACCACTTGGTGCGTCGCAACAAATCATGTATATTGGAGTCTGTCTCCTCCACCACCTCGGTGGATTCCAACCCACGCACAACCTGCGTGGGTTTTTTTTTCGCCTTCGCGCCGAAACGGTCACAACCCCTGTGCACGTTTGCGCCTGCTGGCGCAGCAATCGTGCTTGGATCCTCGCCACGGGGCTTGCTCGCGCCACCTTGGTGCGGCGACCTGATGCCGTGGCCGACAGGCCAGTTTTGTTGCAACGCAGCAAACGGTATCGTAGAGTGGTCTCACGACGGGCGCCCGACCGGGCAGGCCCGCGTGGATCCCGGCCCGCATGTTCGCCTCCGCCCTCCTTGCCCGCTACTGGCCTGACCCCGTCCTGCTCCGGCGCGGGATCATCTATGCACTGTCGTTCCTGGCCCTTGCCGGTATTGGCTGGCTGACCGGGGATGCAGGCTACCTGTGGTCGGCAACGGCCTCGATCTGGACCTGCCTGGCGGACCGGCAAGGCACGGCGTCGGCACGGCTATCCAGCCTGGGAGCGGTCGGCATTGGCGGGGCGGTAGCCAGCGCGCTGGGCGCGGCCGTCGCGCCTTCGCCCTGGCTGGCCGTACTGGTCGTGATGGCAGGAGGGCTTGCCGCAGGTCTCGCAGAGACGCGCGGCCCGGCCAGTGCGCTGGCGGCCAAGCTGCTCTATGTCGTGCTGGTGGCCGCGTGCCTGCAGCCTGCGGCCGGGCCTGAGCTCGCCGTGCAGGCCCTGCAAAGCGGGCTCGACTTCCTGCGCGGCGGCGTGTTCGCGTGCCTGGCTTGCCTGGCATTGATCCCGTCGACCCGCGACGACCGGCCACGCACCGAGATCGTGGCCGCATACGACGCGCTGGTCCGGCTCGCCACGGCACTCGCCGACACCCGCCACGGCAATGACCTCGCCACCTGCAAGCAGGACATCCGCAACCGCATCGAGGCTGCGCGCGGGGCCATCGAGGCCCGACGCAGCCTGCGCGACCCCAGCACGCTCCTGCACTATGGCTATGCCGTGGGTGTCGCCGACGCCCTGTTTGCGCTGCTGATCGTCGCGGGCGAGCTGCGCGAGCGCGCCGGCACCGCCCATGGCTTGCCGATGCAGCCGCCATTGCGTCATATCGCACGCTGCATCGCCGACGCCCGCGAGCAAGTTGGCCAGGCCCTGGCGCGGCACGCGCCCGACCTGCCGGCATTGAGCGCGGCGCTGCGCCACGAACTGCGGCGCCTGACCGCGCCCGTGGCCAATGCCAGCGCCCCGCCCCCCTACCAGTCGGCACTATCCGCCCTGGCGCGCCATCCGGATTTCGACCGATGGCGCGCAAGCTTCCGCTGGCCGCGGCGCGGCATCGGGCACGGGCTGGCCCAGATGCTGCGCGGGCTGGCCGACCACGCCGCAGGCGATGCGCTGGCCACGCGCCACGCCCTGCGCCTGGCGCTGGCCGGCAGCCTCAGCCTGCTGCCGGCGCAGTGGTGGCGGCTGGACCATGGCTATTGGGTGGCGGTGACCGTGATCATGGTGCTCAGCCCCCAGTTGCAGACTACCCGGCAGGTTTCCGTAAAACGCTTTGCGGGCTCGCTGGCTGGCGCATTGTGCGCCTGTGTCATCGGCCTGCTCCATCCGGCGCCGGTGGTGGCGCTGGGCATCAGCGCGGCCTTCCTGGCCGGGGCCTATGCCAGCCGCCTTGCCGGGCAGCCCGGGGCGTTCGCGTTCTGCCTGACGCCGGCCGTGATCCTGTTCTCATGGGTGGGCGCGCCGGCCCTCGACAGCAGCCACTTTGCCGCGCTGCGCGGCATCGATACCGCGCTGGGCTGCCTGATCGCGCTGGCCACGTACTATGTGCTGGCACCGCGCGTGGAGATGTCGCGCGTGTTCCGCCATGCCGTCGACGCGGTGGCGGTCAACGCGGTCTACCTGCGAGCCGCCTTCGCGGCCAGCCGCGTGGCTGAGGCCGCGACGCCGCCTGCCGTGCCGCGGCTGGAAGCCTTACGCATTGCCGCCGGACGGGCTTCCACCCGCGCCGAACTCACGCTGGCACAGACCGCCGGCGCGCTGGCGCCGGACTATACCGGGGCCTACCAGCGCGTGCATGCGAGCGCACGCCGCATGGCCGCGCTGGCCGGCGTGGTGCGAGCCGGGGTGGAGTCGGGCGTTTTCACGCTTCCCGCCGGGGCTGAAGTGCGCGCACTCCTGACGCAGCTGGAAGCCCAACTGGCCGAGCTGGCGATGCGGCCGGGCCTGGCAGACGCTGCCGGCGACACCGAGCGGCCCGCGCTGCCACCCGCTGGCGCGCTCGACGCCTTCCTGGCGGAACAGGCCGACTACGCCGCCGCGCATATCGCCGCCGCCCATGCCGCGGTGGCGGACCTGCGCACGCTGGGCGCGGCCGCGCGCAAGCCGCCGGTGCGCCGGCGGGCGCACAGCGGCTGAGAGGCATCAAGAAAGAAGCTTGCCGGCCCGGCCAGCGTACCGGCCGGGCTTTACGGAACGCGGCAATGGCCTATATTGATCTAATACGCTCGCCGCCAGCACGAGGCACGCCATGTCCGACATCACGTTCCCTCGCAGCCTCCCGACCTACTGCGCAGCCAGCCTCACGCTGTCCTGCCCCGCCACGGTCAACGGCAGTCCCACCCTGTATTCCGTCACCGCCGAGGCCCTCGAGGCCCATTTCGGCGCGCGTTCGCCGCGCGAGGAAGACCTGGTCGCAGCCTTCACCAGCAACCGCCAGCGCATCGAGCGCCTGGCCGAAAGCATGTTCGAGCTGACCGAGGCGCGCGAGATCGTGCTGCGCAGCGGCCATTTCCGCTTCGCCGGCTGAGTCCCGTCGGCTGCCCTGGCGTCCCCGATGGGGGGGCACGATTTCATTCGGCCGTTCAGTCAGCCTTCGCCTCGCCGCGCACCAGCAGCACCGGCATGGTGGACTGGCGTATCACCGCCTCGGCCACGCTGCCCAGCACCAGACGGCGCACGCCGCGGCGTCCGTGCGTGCCGATCACCAGCAGGTCGGCGCCCCATTGGCGCGCGGCCTCGTTGATCGAGGCCCCCATGTCGCCTGGCACCGGCGCTTCGGTCACCAGCCGGGTTTCATGCGCCACGCCGGCCGCGGCCAGCCGCTGCGAGGCGGCCTGCAGCGCGCGCTGCCCGCTTTCCTCGAACGCCTTCTGCAGCTGGCTCGGATCGTAGTACCCGGCATCGAACATGGGCGTGCCGGTGTCCACGACATAGAGCGCCAGCACGGTGGCGCCGCCCGGAGCCGCCACGCGTATGGCTTCGCCCAGCGCCAGGTCGGACGTGCTGCTGCCGTCCACCGCCACCACGATCTTGCTGTATGCCGCGCTAGTCATAGGAATTGCCTCCGTTGGAAAGGGATGGGGGCGGTAACGCCGCCTGACTTCGATACTACACGTGCGGCAGCCGCCACGAGGCGAGCGGGATCAAGCCACGGCCACGGTAGCGGGCCTTCCCTTAAATTGACCGACCGGTCGGCATATATATAATAGGGCCAGCACTGCCCGCGATCCGGGCGGCATCCCGTCAGAGGAGACACCATGTACACGCAGAGTCTTGACCTGCCCGGCCAGCACGCCGATACGGCACCGGCCAGCGCGCCCCAGGACGAAGCCGCCCGCCAGGCCGCGTTCGACGCCTGCATGGCCGCCGACGGCAAGATCGAGCCGCAGGACTGGATGCCGCAGGCCTACCGCAAGACCCTGGTGCGCCAGATCTCGCAGCATGCGCACTCGGAGATCGTCGGCATGCTGCCGGAGGGCAACTGGATCAGCCGGGCCCCGTCGCTCAAGCGCAAGGCCATCCTGCTGGCCAAGGTGCAGGATGAAGGCGGCCATGGGCTCTACCTGTATTCCGCCGCCGAGACGCTCGACGCCTCGCGCGATGACCTGGTCGACGCGCTGCACAGCGGCAAGGCCAAGTATTCGTCGATCTTCAACTACCCGACGCTGACCTGGGCCGACGTGGGCGTGATCGGCTGGCTGGTCGACGGCGCGGCGATCATGAACCAGATCCCGCTGTGCCGCTGCTCGTACGGCCCGTATGCGCGCGCCATGATCCGCATCTGCAAGGAAGAGTCGTTCCACCAGCGCCAGGGCTTCGACGCGCTGCTGGCGATGATGCGCGGCACCGAGGCCCAGCGCGAGATGGTGCAGGACGCGGTCGACCGCTGGTGGTTCCCGGTGCTGATGATGTTCGGCCCGCCCGACGCGGCCTCGACCAACAGCGCCCAGACCATGGCCTGGGGCATCAAACGCATCTCCAACGACGACCTGCGCCAGAAGTTTGTCGATGCCACGGTCGAGCAGGCCCGCGTGCTGGGCGTGACCCTGCCCGACCCCGGCCTGCAATGGAATGCCGAGCGCGCCCACTATGACTACAGCCCGCTGGACTGGGATGAGTTCTGGCGTGTGATCAACGGCGACGGCCCCTGCAACAAGGAGCGCCTGGCCACCCGCGTGAAAGCGCACGAGGACGGCGCCTGGGTGCGCGAGGCCGCGCTGGCGCACGCCGCCAAGGTGGCCGAACGCGAAGCCCGCGCCAGCCGCGCCGCGGCCTGACAACACGCCCGAGGACGGAGACAAACGATGCAACGCAAGGAATGGCCGCTGTGGGAAGTGTTCGTACGCAGCAAGCAAGGCCTGGAACACAAGCATTGCGGCAGCCTGCATGCCGCCGACGCGCAGCAGGCGCTGCACATGGCGCGCGACGTCTATACGCGGCGCCAGGAAGGCGTGTCGATCTGGGTGGTGCCGTCAGCGTCCATCACCGCGAGCGTGCCCGAGGAAAAGCCGGAGCTGTTCGACCCGATGGCCGACAAGATCTACCGGCACCCGACGTTCTACCAGCTGCCCGACGAAGTCAACCACATGTAAGGCCCGCACCATGACTGCGTCCCCACAGCCGACCGCGCCCGCCTCGCTCGACCACCTGCCGCCGGCACGCACTGCGGGCTTGCGCTACGTGCTGCGCCTGGCCGACAACGCCCTGGTCCTGGGCCAGCGCAACGCCGAATGGTGTGGCCACGGCCCGGTGCTGGAAGAAGACATCGCGCTGGCCAACATCAGCCTGGACCTGATCGGCCAGGCACGGCTGCTGTACGGCCGCGCCGGCGAACTGGAAGGCGAGCTGACCGGCCTGCCCCGCCATGAGGACGACTACACCTACTGGCGTGCCGAGCGCGACTTCCGCAACTGGACGCTGCTGGAGCTGCCGCACCGCGGCCCGCTGGCCGGCAACGCCGCAGCCGAGCGCGACTACGCCGTCACCATCATGCGCAACTTCCTGTACAGCGCGCTGATGGTCGAGCTGTGGGAAGCATTACTGGCCAGCCACGACGACCAGCTGGCCGCGATCGCCGCCAAGTCGGTCAAGGAAGCGCGCTACCACCTGCACCACGCGGCTGGCTGGGTAGTGCGCCTGGGCGACGGCACCGAGGCATCGCACGCGCGCATGCAGCGCGCGCTGGAGCACCTTCTGCCCTATATGAACGAGTGCTTTGCCGAGGACGCGGTCGAAACCGAGGCCGCCACGCAGGGCATCGGCGTGGTCACGGCCACGCTGCGCCCGGCCTGGGACGCCACCGTCGCCGAGACGCTGCAGGCCGCCACGCTGGACTTGCCCCAGGCCACGAGCTTTGTCTCGACCGGCAAGCACGGCGTGCACTCCGAACACATGAGCTACCTGCTGGGCGAGATGCAGGGGCTGGCGCGGGCCCATCCGGGCGCGCAATGGTAAGCGCCCGCTTCGGCGCAAAGGGTTGACCAACATGAACATCGCCGCCCTCCCCCTGCGCAACGACCGCGCCACCGACGGCCGCATCGCGCGTGCATGGGCGGCGCTGGGGGCGGTGCCGGACCCGGAGATCCCGGTGGTATCGATCCGCGACCTGGGCATCCTGCGAGATGTTCTGACCGCCGCCGACGGCGCGCTTGAGATCGTCATCACGCCCACCTATTCCGGCTGCCCGGCGATGTCGCAGATCGCCGAGGACATCGGCCGGGCGCTGGACGGCGCCGGGCTGGCGCCGTGGCGCATCCGCACCGTGCTGGCGCCGGCCTGGACCACCGACTGGATCACCCCGGCCGCGCGCGAGCGCCTGCGCGCCTTCGGCATAGCACCGCCGGGCCAGTGCGGCACGCCGGCCGCGGCGCAGCCGCTGCGCTTTGTGCCTCGCGCCGCCCGCGCGGGCGCGCCCGATGCCGTGGCCTGCCCGCGCTGCGGCAGCATGCATACGCAGGAAATCTCGCGCTTTGCCTCGACCGCCTGCAAGGCGCTGTACCGGTGCCTGGACTGCCGCGAGCCGTTCGACTATTTCAAACCTTACTGAGCCCCGCCGGGCCGAAGCCAGGCTGCCATGACTCCACAGTTCCATCCGCTGCGCGTGGCGCAGGTGCGCCCCGAGACCGCCGACACGATTTCGATCGCCTTCGAGGTGCCGGACGCGCTGCGCGACGCCTACCGCTTCACCCAGGGCCAGTTCCTGACGCTGAAGGCGCCGGTCGAAGGCAAGGACCTGCGCCGCTCCTACTCGATCTGCTCGGCCGTGCAGGACTACGACGCGCACGGCGAGCTGCGCGTGGCGGTCAAGCTGGTCGAGGACGGACTCTTTTCCACGCACCTGCATGATTCCATCGCCCCGGGCCAGGTGATCGACGTGATGACCCCCGACGGTCGCTTTCACGTGCCGCTCGATGCCGGCGCCGCGCGCCACTACGTGGCATTTGCCGCCGGCAGCGGCATCACGCCGGTGCTGTCGCTGATCCGCACCACGCTGCAGGCCGAGCCGCACAGCCGCTTCACGCTGGTCTATGGCAACCGCAACGTCGACAGCATCATCTTCTCCGAGGCGCTGGAAGACCTGAAGAACCAGTACCTGGCGCGTTTCACGCTCTACCACGTGCTGTCGCGCCAGCCGCAGGAGGTGGACCTGCTGCATGGCCGGCTCGACCATGCCCGCGTGACCGCCTTCCTGCAGACCCTGATCCCCGTGGAAGACATCGACGCGGCCTTTGTCTGCGGGCCGGCCTCGATGATCGACGAGTCCGAGGCGGCGCTGCGCGACGCGGGCGTCGACCCGCACCGCATCCACGCCGAGCGCTTCGGTGTGCCGCTGGCCCAGGCCAGGCGCAAGCCGGCCCCGGCGCACGCCGACCATGCCGGCACCGCCGAGCTGGTGGTGGTGCTCGACGGCAAGCAGCACAGCATGCGCCTGCCGCTGGAAGACGCCGTGCTGGACACCGCGCTGGCCGCCGGCCTGGACCTGCCTTTTGCCTGCAAGAGCGGCGTCTGTTGCACCTGCCGCGCCAAGGTGCTGGAGGGCCAGGTGGACATGGAAAAGAACTACACGCTCGAGCCGTGGGAGATGGAAAAGGGCTTCGTGCTCACCTGCCAGGCGCGGGCGCTGACGCCGCGGGTGGTAGTCAGCTACGACGAACGCTAATCCGGGCACGCCGGGGCGTGTGTATTCAGACAATTGCCGACATTGGCCAGCACCGGCCGTGACTACAATGGCGGCAGGCGGCTTCGGGCTGGCGCGATGCTTGCAGGACAGTGACCGGGCGGGCGGCGATCGCGCCTGTCGCACCGCCGCCGCGGCGGTGCCAGCGAACCGTCCACCCATATACAATCACGGCCATGCAATATATCCACGTCGTCAACGGTGATGTAGCAGGCACGACCCTGCGCCAGGCCCTGGCCCAGGCTGCGCGGCCGGACCCTGTCGTGGTGCTGCGCGACGACCTGGCGGTAGGCCCGCTGGCCGACATCGACAGCACCGGCCTGATCCGCTCCGGCTTCTGGCAGCGGGTCGCCCCGCATACCGACATCGATTTCGGCGCCGAGATGCGCCAGGCGCTGGACCAGCTCCAGGGACTGCGCCAGGACAACATGGAAGTGGCCATCTGGCACGGCCAGAGCGCGGCTGACCAGCTGATGCTGCGCCGGGTGGTGTTCCACCTGTACCAGGCGCCGCAGCGGATCAATGAAGTCGCCATGGACCTGCGCGAGCTGGAAATGCCCGCGCAGGGCAACCTGGCGGCGATCGGCATGTACACGCCCGCGCGGCTGGCGCGGCGCTTTTCCACCATCGCCCCGGTCTCGGTGCTGCGCCTGGGCCGCCTCGGCTACGAGTGGCAGCAGAACGTCAAGGAAAACGCCGACGTGCGGCTCTGGAAGGGCAACACGCTGGTGCCGGCGGCCTACCACACCATCGACGAGATCATCATGGAACGCGCCCCGTCCGAGTGGACGCCCGCGGCGCAGATGGTGGGCAGCGTGATGGGCGCGATCGAGGGTCTGCTGGCCAGCGACTGGTTCGTGTTCTGGCGCTGCCGCGAGCTGATCGCCATGGGCCAGCTGGTGCTGCGCGGCAATGCTGACTCGCTCGATACCTGCGAACTGCGCCGCCATCTCGGCAGCGGTGGCACCGGCGGCGAATAAACGAGAATATGGCCCGTACCAAGGCACCCGATTTCGAGGCGCAGCGCGAGCAGATCCTGGACCTGGCCGCCGCCGCCTTTGCCAACAGCAGCTACCCCAGCACCTCGATGGCCGACCTGGCCGCCGCCTGCGGCACCTCCAAGGCGCGGCTGTACCACTATTACGAGAGCAAGGAAGCGATCCTGTTCGACCTGCTGGACCGCTACACGCGCCGGCTGATGCTGCTCGTCACTGAAGTGGAGGCCGACGCCGAGCGCCACGCGCGCACCGACAAGGAAGCCTTCGGCAACCTGATCCGCGCCTTCCTGGCCGAGTACGAGACCTCGCAGACGCGCCATATCGCGCTGATCAACGACGTCAAGTTCCTGGCCGAGACCCAGCGCGACCTGATCCTGGGCCGCGAGCGCGACGTGGTCGCGGCGTTCTCGCGCCTGCTGCGCCGGGCCTACCCGGAGCGCGTCACGCGCGAGAACCAGACCGCGCTGACCATGACCATCTTCGGCATGATCAACTGGACCTTCACCTGGCTCAAGCCGGGCGGCCGGTTGTCCTATGCAGAGTTTGCCGAGATGGTGGTCGACCTGCTCGAAGGCGGCCTGCCCGGCCGGGCCGCGGCCGCGCGCTGACGCGGCGCTGGCCCGCCGCCCTGCCGCTCACATCCACTCGGCCTCTTCGCGCTGACGCCGCTGCTCGCGGTCCTGGCGGAACATCTCTTCCAGTTCGTCGCGCGCCTGGCGCGCCAGCGAGACCAGCTTCTTCTGGTCGGTGTAGTGCGGATAGAAGCGGTCGATCGCCTGGATGTTGTGGCGCCGGAAACGCAGTGCCACGTTGCGGGCCTCGGCCGGATCGAAACCCAGCCCCTCCAGCACGCGGCGGCCCAGCATCAGCGAGCCCTCGAACATCTCGCGCTCGAACAGGTGCACGCCGCGGTCCTTGAGCTGGTAGACATGTGACACATGGCGCGCCCGGGCGTAGATCTGCAGTTCGGGAAAGCGCTGGCGCACGCGGTCGATCAGTTCCAGGCTTTCGTCCATGCCGTCGATCGCCACCACCAGGATGCGCGCGTCGGCAATGCCCGCGGCCTCCAGCAGGTCCAGCCGGGTGGCGTCGCCATAGAAGACCTTGAAGCCGTACTGGCGCAGGAACTCGATCTGGTCGGGGTCGTGGTCCAGCACCGTCACGCCCACGCCCTGGGTGTACAGCAGGCGGCCGACGATCTGGCCGAAGCGCCCGAAACCGGCGATCAGCACCGGATTGTGCTGCGGCGTGATGGCCTCGTCCGGGCGGGCCTTGCCGCTGCCCAGGCGCGGCGCCACCAGCCGGTCATAGGCCAGCAGCAGCAAGGGCGTGGCCACCATCGACAGCGCCACCACCAGCACCAGCAGGGCCTCGGTCTCGCGCGGCAGCAGGCCGGCGGTGCCGGCCACGCCGAACACCACGAAAGCGAACTCACCGCCCTGCGAGATCAGCAGCGCAAACAGCAGCCGCTGCCCGCGGGCGATGGCAAAATACCGCGCCAGCAGCGCCAGCACCGCGGTCTTGGCAACCACGAAGGCGGCCACCAGACCCAGCACCAGCCAGGGCGAGTGTGCCAGCACGGCAAAGTCGATCGACATGCCGACAGCCATGAAGAACAGGCCCAGCAGCAGGCCCTTGAATGGCTCCAGGTCGGCCTCGAGCGCATGGCGGTATTCCGAATCGGCCAGCAGCACGCCAGCCACGAAGGTGCCCAGCGCCATCGACAAGCCCACCGCGTCCATCATCAACGCAATGCCCACCACCAGCAGCAGCGCAAACGCCGTGAACATCTCGCGCATGTCGGTGCGGGCGATAAAGCGCAGCGCCGGGCGCACCAGGTAGCGGCCGCCGACCACCACCGCACCGATCACCGCCACCGCCTTGCCCGCCGCCAGCCAGCCGGCCGCGCCCGGACCCGCGCCTGCGGCGCCCTGCGTGGCCAGCAGCGGCAACAGCGCGATCATCGGGATCGCGGCGATGTCCTGGAACAGCAGGATGCCGAAGCTGGCGGCCCCCGCCGGCGTGCCGAACAGGTTGCGCTCGGTCAGTGTCGCCAGCGCGATCGCGGTGGACGACAACGCCAGTCCCAGGCCCGCCACCAGCGCCACCTGCCACGGCGCGCCCGCCAGCGCCGCGACCGCGCCGATCACCAGCGCGCACGCAGCCAGCTGCGCGCCGCCGTAGCCAAAGATGCTCCGCCGCAGCGCCCACAGCTTGCGCGGCTCCAGCTCCAGGCCGATGACGAACATCATCAACACCACGCCGAACTCGGAGAAATGCAGGATCGATTCGACATTGGTCACCAGGCGCAACGCAAACGGCCCGATCGCCGCCCCCGCCAGCAGGTAGCCCAGCACCGCGCCCAGGCCACTGCGCCGCGCCAGCGGCACCGCCACCACCGCCGCCACCAGGAACACCAGCAGCGCAATCAGGAAGTCGTGCTGGTTCATGCCTGTCCCCCCGCCGGCGCGGCGCCGGTGCCCAGCCGCCCGCAGACGTGGGCGATATGCTCGGCCAGCGCCTGGGCATCGGCATTGTTGGCGTCGTGCAGCACCACCGGCGGGAGCCAGCTCATGCCGCACAGCAAGGCGGTCTGTTCCAGCGGCAGCAGGAAGTCCCCGATCGGGTGGCCATGGGTGCCGTCCGGCCCGTAGGAATCGGCGGTGCCGCCGGTGCTCACCACCGCCAGCAAGGACTTGCCACGCAGCGCAGTGCCGCCGGGGCCATAGGCCCAGCCTGGCTCCAGCACCTCGTCGAGCCACAGCTTGAGCAGCGCCGGCACGCTGTACCAGCGCACCGGGAACTGCAGCACGATGGTGTCGGAGACCGACAGCACGCGCTGCTCGGCGACGACATCGATGTCATAGTCGACATAGCTGCGGTAGAGATCGCGTACCTGTACCTGCGGCAGCGCGGCCAAGGCATCGGCCAGCGGACGGTTGACGCGCGAACGGCTGGGCGTGGGGTGCGCGTAGATCACAACGATTGGGGGCTCGGTCATCAAAGGCGATCGGCTGGGCAAGGGGAAGTCAGACGGACATGCGGGAGAACGCGGGATTGTGGCGTTGCACCAAATCCACATCCGGCACCACGCAACAATTCATCACATTTTCTCAAGCTTTTGATTTTATTCGATTTTTATTGATGCTGTGGTGAGACGGCGGCCTGCTGCGACGCGGGAAGCTTACGCCGAACTGACAATTCCACTACAATACTTTTGGCTGCGCATCAAGATGGTGTTTCCCCGAATTCTGCACCGAAGCAGGGAAAAGTGCCTGGAAAAACACCAACGCAGTGCTATGTTTATCTGTGATTGCACCTGGAAGGAAATAACGTGAATCCGCTCGAACTGAGCAAGGCCGTCGGCGCACTGACCGACGAAGATCTGCGCAAGGCAGCCGAAGCCGCCCAGGCCACCCACCGCGCCACCGTACTGGTGCGCGAGCTGGCGGCCCACCACCGCTCGCGCCTGCTGAAGCATTTCCTCGCCCTGGGCGAGGAGGATCGCCTGCTCCGTTTTGGCCAGTCCGTGGGCGACCACGTGATCGAAGCCTATGTCGACAGCATCGACTTCGACCATGACAGCGTGTTCGGCGTCTACGACGACAAGCTCGAACTGATCGGCGTGGGCCACTTCGCCAACCTGCGCGACAACGCCCAGGGCCGCGTGGCGGAGTTCGGCGTGTCGGTGTCGGGCAGCGCCCGCGGGCGCGGCATCGGCAGCGCGCTGTTCGAGCGTGCCGCGATCCACGGCCGCAATACCAATGTGCGCACGCTGTACATGCACTGCCTGTCGCGCAACGCGGCGATGATGCACATTGCCAAGAAGGCCGGCATGAAGGTCCAGTACGCCTACGGCGAGGCCGATGCCTACCTGGAACTGCCGCCGGCCGACACCGCCAGCCGCCTGACCGAAGCGCTGGACGAGCAGCTCGCCGACCTGGACTACGCGGTGCGCCGCAACCTGCGCGACGCGCGCCGCTTCGGGCTGCGCTTCTGGCGCACCATGGTGCCGCAGAAGCACACTGCCTGAGTCCGCTGAACTCCCCGGGCCCGCTCAATGCGGGTTCCACGCCAACGGCGCATCGCAACGATGCGCCGTTCTTGTTTGCGGCCTCAGGTTCGCCGTATCAAGCCGCGCCGCCCACCGGCAGCGCCGTGGTGTCCTTGATGCTTTCCAGCGCAAAGCTGGAGCGCACGTCGATCACCGACGGGTGCGCCAGCAACTGCTCCTGCATGAAGCGCGCGAAGTGTTCCATGTCTTCCACGTAGACCTTGAGCAGCAGGTCCATCTCGCCGGTCATGGCGTGGCACGCGGCCACCTCCGGCCAGACCGCGATCGAGGCGCGGAACAGGTCCAGCGGAGCCTTGCCCTTGGGCGCGCCGCCATGCTTTTCCAGCCGGACATTGATATAGGCCAGCAGGCCAAGTCCGATCTTGTTGGGCTCCAGCAGCGCTGCGTACTGCCGGATCACGCCGATCTCCTCCAGCCGCCGGATGCGGCGCAGGCAGGGGCTGGGCGACAGGTTGACGCGCTCGGCCACCTCCAGGTTGGTCAACCGGCCGTTGGTCTGCAGCACTTCCAGGATCTTCCGGTCGATCTTGTCCAACTCCACCTTGCTCACGATATTGTTGCTCCGCAATATGTTTATTGGCAATTTTTTTGCGCAAATTTAGCAAGCCGTGCACAAGTACGCAATTTTTTGTGAAATTACGTCCGATTCAGGGCCGATTCTGATGAGCCGGTAGCCTTATCGGTCACTCGCGCGGCAGCCGGTCGGGCTGGGCAGACCTGTGGGGTGGCGCCACCGCAAATCGCGGCCGCGCGCTCCGCCGGCCGGAAGCAGGCAAGGATGGTGCCAAGCCCGGCAAACAGGGAAGCGGCATTCTACGGGCGTTTGCGGGCGAGGTCAGATTCTTCCCAGTGCACGCACAAGGCGAACAGGCAAAGAAAAAGCGCGCGAACCCTAAGGCTCGCGCGCTTGGTGAGGCCTGGCAAGGTCCGCTGGCGCGGCCCTGCCTGGCCGGTCAGCCGCCGCTGGTGGACGGGGCGCCCGGTGCCGCGGGCGCCGGCTGGCTGCCCGGTGCCGCCTGGCCACGCGGGCCGCGGTCGCCGCGGTGCGAATGGTCGCGGTGCATCTTTTCCATGCCGGCGCGGATTTCGTCGCGGGTCAGCTTGCCGTCGCGGTTGGCGTCGAGCTGGTCGAAGCGCTTGGCCAGGCGCGGCAGGCCGGCGTTGGCCTCAGCCTTGGTCAGCGCGCCGTCGCCGTTCTTGTCGGCAGCCTTGAACTTCTCGTCGAACGCTGCCTGCATGCGCGCATGGCGCTCGGCCATGGTGGCCTTGCGGTGCGCGTCCATCTCGGCCTTGTCGATCTTGCCGTCGCGGTTGGTGTCGAGCTTGTTGAACCAGGCGTCGGCTTCCGCCTTGGAGATCGCGCCATCGCCGTCGGTATCGATTGCCTTCATCCACATGCCGCCACCGTGGTGGTGGTGGTGACCCATGCCGGGCTTGCCGGCTGGCGCAGCGGATGGTGCCGGGGCGCTGGCCTGGGCAAATGCGCCACCGGCGACCAGGAGGGCGGCCGATGCGGCCAGGAACTGCTTCAGGATCTGCGGCTTGTGATTGCGTTGCATGTCTTGCTCCTTTTCATCACGTTTGGCATGTACGGATTAGAACGCAGACGATGCGGGGAAGTTGGCGCTTTTAATACGATGTTACCGGGCTCACAGAAAGGCCCGCGCGCCGTAAGGGAACGCAAGCAAGCGCGAATATTTCGCGCCCGGAATCAGTCCTTCGGCGCCAGCTGGCCTTCGCCGGCCGCCTGCGGCGCCATCGCCGGCTGGTACTGGCGCGGATCGACCGGTTGCGGCTGCGGTTGGGCGGGCTGGGCCTGCTGCGCTGGCGCCTGGCCTTGCGGCTGCTGGGCCGGTGCGGCGGGCTGGCTCACCACCGGTGCCGGGGGCGGCATCGGCGTTGCCATCGGTGCCGCGGCGCCGGCGGGCGGCGTGGGCAAGGCACCGGCCGCTGCCGGTGCGCCGCGCGTGGCACCGGCCTGCAGCGGCAGCACGATTTCCTGGCGCACGCCGCTGCGCTCGATCACCACCGCACGCTGGCGGATCTCCGCCAGCCGGATCTGCGGCGACAGCTCGGCGCCGGCGCGCACCGCCTTGGGCGGGCCGCCATCGATCGACACGATTGCCGCGCCCGCGCCGCCATCCACCTCGGCCACCACGCCGATCAGCTGCACGTCGCGCGGGCCGCCCTGCGCCGAGCCGCCGAACAGCGTCGCGACCGCGCCGGTCTCGACCGCCTCGGTCTGGGCCACGCGCGCGCTCTGCGGCACCGGGATGGTACGCATCGCGCTGAAGGTCAGCACCCAGTAGGTGGCGAGCGCACACAGCGCGATAAACAGCACCAGGCTGGCCAGGCGCGGCAGCCAGGGCGCGGAGGCATCGAAGCGGAGCGAAGGCCGGAGGGACAGTTGCATGGGATCGGGACCCTGGATACCCACAAGGCGGGCAATGACGCGTGAGCGCAGACGCGCCAAGCGTACCAGAGCCCCATGACACTGTCTGCCGTGCCGGTGCCGCGCCGCCGACCCTTAGAGCAGGTCGTCGAGCAGGTCCGGCCCGAACACCTCGCGCTCGATATGCGCCACCGGCACGCCTGCGCTGACCAGCGCATGGCGCTGCGCCTGCATGAAGCCGAGCGGTCCGCACAGGTAGAAGCTGCCGTCGACAAAGCGCTGCAGGTCAGGCTGGCGCAGCAGTTCGGCCACCGGCATGGTGCCGGCGTGGTCGTAGTCGCGACCGGCGACGTCGCCCGCTTGCGGGGTTTCATAGCTGATGTGCGTGGCCAGCTGCGGCAGGCGCTCGCGCGCCCATTGCAGGTCGGCGCGATGGGCGTGGTGGCGGCCGTCGCGCGCGGCATGGGCAAACAGCACCTGGCGCTGCGAGCCTTGCGCGGCCAGCGTGCGCAACACTGACAGCATCGGCGTGATGCCGATGCCGGCCGACAGCAGCACCAGCGGACGGCGGCCGTCCAGCGCCGGCGTGAACTCGCCGAACGGCGCGCTCACCTTGAGTTCAGTGCCCTCCTGGGCATTGGCGTGCAGCCAGTTGGACACCGCGCCGGCCGGGGTGGTGCGGTCGCCGGCCTCGCGCTTGACCGAGATGCGCCAGGTCGGCAGCCCGCTTTCGGCAGACAGCGAATACTGGCGCAGCTGGCGCTGGCCGTCGTCCAGGTGCGCCTCGACGCTGATGTACTGGCCTGGGCGGAACGCGCGCAGCGGCTGGCCGTCAGCGGCAGCCAGCGTCAGCGCCACCATCTGGTCGCCCTGCGCCTCGCGCCGCACCACGCGCACCGGCGTCAGCTCGCCGGCGGCCACGCCGGTGCGCTGGTACAGGCGCGCCTCGGCGGCGATCAGCTCGCCGGCCAGCAACCAGTAGGCCTCGTCCCAGGCGGCCAGCAGCGGCGGCGTGGCGGCCTCGCCCAGCACCGCGGAGATGGCGCCCAGCAGGTGGCGGCCGACGATCGGGTAGTGCGAAGGCGTCAGGCCCACGGCCGCATGCTTGTGGACGATGCGCTCGAGCACCGGCCCCAGCGCCGCCGCGTTATCGATATTGGCCGCATAGGCGAACACGGCCGAAGCCAGCGACTGCTGCTGGCTGCCGTTGGCCTGGTTGCCCATGTTGAACATCTGCGTCAGCTCGGGCCGGTCCGCGAACATCTCGCGGTAGAAATGCGTGGTGATGGCCAGGCCGTGCTCGCGCAGCACGGGGACGCTTGCATCGATATAGGGGCGGGAAGCGGCGGACAGCATCAGGAAACACTCCGTTTTAAATCATGCAAATTAAATGCATGTTTTTGCTCAAAATAAAACCGGCTCTCGCCGGCCCGCACGGACAGGATCCGCTCAGGCCGAACGCCGGTTCAGGAAATCGCGATGCAGGCGGATGATCGACTCGGCCGTCTGGCTGCCGGTGACATCGGCCAGCGTGACGTCGTCCAGGGCAAGGTAGAAGGCCTGCTCGGCGACGTCCAGCGCGCGCTTCAGGCGGCAGTTGCCGTTCAGCGCACAGGGCGGGTTGTCGCAGTCGATCACCGCCTTGTGCCCTTCCAGCTCGCGCAGGATGGTGCCGATGGTCAGCCGCTCGGCGCCGGGGCCCAGTTGCAGGCCGCCGTGGCGGCCGCGCGTGGCACTGATCCAGCCCAGCTTCGACAGCCGCGCCGCCACCTTGACGAGGTGGTTGTGCGAGATGCCGAACTGCTGCCCCACCTCGGCAATGGTGATCGGCCGGCTGCCGTCGCCACGGGCGACGTACATCAGCAGGCGCAACGCATAGTCGGAAAAGCGGGTCAGTTGCATCGTGACGCCATCTTAAAAAAGATGCATCCAGGATGCAAGTTATTTGACTGCCGGATGCCAGTTCTTAGTAACTGTGATCCGGATCAGACTTTGCCGAGGTGCCGAAGGGGCCGCCCATAAAACAGTCATGTGGCGCCGGTTATACTGACTGGCGAACCCGGCCCGACGCCCCCTCACCGGTGCGGGCCCAGCCATTCAAGCCAAGAGGTCCACCGACGATGCGCAGATTCACTCCCCAGATTGCCAGCCCCGCCCGTTCCGTGCGCGCCCGCCGTGCGCGCGGCTTCACCCTGATCGAGATCATGGTCGTGATCGTGATCCTTGGCGTGCTGGCGGCGCTGGTGGTGCCCAAGATCATGAGCCGTCCGGACGAGGCCCGCATCGTGGCCGCGCGCCAGGACATCTCGTCGGTCATGCAGGCGCTCAAGCTGTATCGCCTGGACAACAGCCGCTACCCCACCACCGAGCAGGGCCTGGCCGCGCTGGTGGCCAAGCCCACCACCGAGCCCGTGCCCAACAACTGGAAGGGCGGCGGCTACCTGGAAAAGCTGCCCAAGGATCCCTGGGGCCATCCGTACCAGTACCTGAACCCGGGCGTGCGCGGCGAGATCGACGTGTTCAGCTTCGGCGCCGACGGCCAGGCCGGCGGCAACGGCAACGACGCCGACATCGGCAACTGGGAATAAGCCCAGCCCCGCCGCCGCCCCCTGCAACCATGACCACGGCGCCGCGCCGCCGCGCGCCCGGCCCCCGGCGCCGCGGCTTTACGCTGCTCGAGCTGCTGGTGGTCATGGTGATCGCCGGCATCGTGATCTCGCTGGTGGCGGTCAACGCCTCGCCCAATGAACGGAGCCGCGTGCTCGACGACGGCCAGCGCATCGCGCGGCTGTTCGAGCTGGCGCAGGAGGAGGCGCAGCTTGGCGCCCGCCCGCTCGCCTGGGAGGGCGATGCCAGCGGCTGGCGCTTCCTGGAATCGACCCCCAACGGCTGGATCCCCATGCGTACCGACGTGTTTGCCCCGGGCCACTGGCGCCTGGCGCTGGACCAGGTCATCGTCGCCGAAGGGGGCCGCAGCACCGGCACCAGCAGCCCGCCCCGGCTGATCTTCGGGCGCGAGCTGATCGATGCCCCGCAGCGGCTGATCCTGGTGCGCGGCGATATCCGCGTGGACATTGCCGGCGACGGCAGCGGCCGCTATTTCGCCAGCACGCCATGAAACCCTGCCCTCGCGCTTTGCCCCGGCCGGCCCGGCGCGGGCGCCACGCCGGCTTCACGCTGATCGAAGTGCTGGTGGCGCTGACCATCCTGGCGGTCGCGCTGACCGCGGCGATGCGCGCGATGGGCTCGATGGTCGATGCCAGCGCGTCGCTGCAGGCGCGCATGCTGGCCGAGTGGAGCGCCGAGAACCACCTGGCCGCGCTGCGCCTGGCCAAGACCTGGCCCGAGCCCGGCGTCAGCGGCTATGCCTGCCCGCAGGGCGGCACGCCGCTGTATTGCGAGCAAGCCGTCTCGGGCACGCCCAATCCCGTTTTCCGCCGCGTCGAGATCGCGGTCTACCCGTCCGCCACGGACAAGTCCGTACGCCTGGCATGGCTGGTCACCATAGTCCCCAATGAAACCCGCAACGTGCTCTGAGCGCCGCCGCCAGCGCCAGCCCGGCGGCTTCACGCTGCTGGAGATGCTGGTCGCCATCACGCTGCTGGCGGTGATGGCGGTGATCGGCTGGCGCGCGCTGGACAGCCTGACGCGCAGCCGCGAGCGCCTCACCGACCACGATGCGCGCCTGGACGCACTGAAGGTGCTCTACGGCCAGCTCCAGGCCGATTGCGAGCACCTGGCCAACCCCACGCTGCTGCAGGCCAGCCCGGTCGAGATCGGCCAGAACCGGCTGCTGCTGGTGCGCGACCGCCGCGACGAAGGCCAGCCGCCGACCTGGCAGGCGCTGTCGTACCAGCTCGACGGCAATACCCTGGTGCGCGTGGCCGCGCCGCCGGTGAACAGCCGCGCCGGCCTGCAGTCGGCCCTGCTGGCGCTGCGCCAGGGCGGCAGCAACACCGCGCAGGTGCGGCGCGTGCTGGCCGACGTGGACGGCATCAGCACGCGCGCATGGGTGGAGCCCGCCGGCTGGCAGGCCGACAGCGGGCGCATCCGCAACGTGCTGTTCACAGGCAACGCCGCCAGCGCCGTGGCCGCCTCCGCGCCCGGCGCCGCGCTGCCCAACACCGCGGTGCGCGCGGTGGAACTGACCATCTTCGCCCGCATGGGCGACGGCGATGCGCCGCGGCAGTTCCAGAAGATCTGCATGACCGGGCTATGAGGCAAGCCAGCCGCCCGCCTCGCCTGGCGCAGTTGCGCCGCCGCCCGCGCGGCGCGGCCGTGGTCACCGCGCTGCTGATCGTGACGCTGGCCGTGGTGGTGGTGTCCGGCATGCTGTGGCGCCAGCAGGTGCAGATCCGCGCCATCGAGAACCAGCGGCTGCTGGCCCAGGCCACCTGGATCGAGCGCGCCGCCGTGGACTGGGCGCGGCTGATCCTGCGCGACGACCAGCGCCGCACCAACGTCGACGAACTGGGCGAGCCGTGGGCGGTGCCGATCGCCGAGACACGGCTGTCGGACTTCCTCGGCGCGGCACTGCGCACCGACGTCGCGGGCGAGACCTCGTTCCTGTCGGGCCGCATCCTGGATGCGCAGGCGCGCCTGAACCTGGCCAACCTGGTGATATGGACCGCCACTGGCGGCGCAGACGGCCAGCCAGGCCGCGCGGCCTCGGTCGACCCGGCGGCGCT
The DNA here is from genome assembly GCF_058787995.1 of Cupriavidus sp. FW305-27. Classification (NCBI taxonomy): domain Bacteria; kingdom Pseudomonadati; phylum Pseudomonadota; class Betaproteobacteria; order Burkholderiales; family Burkholderiaceae; genus Cupriavidus; species Cupriavidus sp. FW305-27. The sequence continues at coordinate 47,680 of NZ_JBYTAG010000037.1, read as the reverse complement.
GGCCGCATACCGCCGCCTGCTGCAGACGGTCGGCCTGAACCCGGAGCTGGCCGAGACCACGGCGCGCTACATGCTGCAGGCCGCGCAGGGCGGCAATGCCAGCGGGCAGCCGCCGCGCCCGCTGGACAGCGTGCAGGGGCTGATGGCGCTGCCCGGCTACACGCCGGAGATGGTGGCGGTGCTGGAGCCCTTTGTCACCGTGCTGCCCGAGCGCACGCCGGTCAACGCCAACACCGCCGAGGCCGAGGTGCTGGCCGCGGTCATCAACAAGCTGCCGCTGGAGCGCGCGCGCGAACTGGTGCGCCAGCGCGACCGCGCCCACTTCAACAACCTGGGCAACCTGCAGACCCAGCTGGCCGCGGTGGCACCGCAGGCGGATGCCGCCAACCTCGGCAACCTGCTCGACGTGCGCACGCACTACTTCCTGGTCTATGGACTGGTGCGGCACGAGCGCGCCACCCGGCTGCAGGTGTCGCTGGTCTTCCGCGGCGAGCCGCTGGGTACGGCCAACACCACCCGCGTGGTCTGGATCCAGGATGCGGACCGGCTGCCGGACCTGCGCTAGGCGGCGCCCACCAGGCCAGGCGACAGGCCGAATTTGCACGCGCGGGCAACCGGGGAGAATGGTATTGACGCGGTTTAGTCACACAGGCAAGGTATGCTGCGGCGCTGGCGCGAGCGTGGCACCAGCCTACCCGCCGCCGTCCGGCCTTCCTGGCCGCCCGCCGGCGTCCCCGCACCCCGGCATGTTTCCGACTCCGGGGCGATCCAGGGCGCATCCCAACCGGCCATGCGCCTGCCCGAGCCGTTCCATTGACGCCAAAGCAAGGAAACCTTGAGCACCACCCTGTACGTCCGCCTGCCACACCGGCCGCATGACCAGCCGCAACCGTGGCAGTTCGGCACCCTGCCGTTCGCGCTGGTGCGCACTGCCACGGCCGATACGGCGCGGCGTGGCCAGGCCCGTGCGACGCCGGAAGTGTTGCGCGAAGGCCACGCCCGCATCGCTGACCTGCCCGCGGCCGAGCGCCTGGTGCTGATCCTCGCCGCCAGCGACGTACTGCTGACCACCGCCAGCGTGCCGCCGCTGCCGCCCGCCCGTTTGAAACAGGCGCTGCCCAACCTGGTCGAGGACGCGCTCGCGACCGAGGCGCAGCCGTGCCATATCGGCGTGGGCCCTGCCCTCGACGGCAGCGCCGCGCGCGGACCGCGCCAGCGGCTGCTGATGGTGGCCGACCGCGCCTGGCTGCGCGCCGTGCTCGACGCCTTTGCCGAGCACCGCCACCGGCGCCGCCATGTGCTGGCCGCGCAGCTGTGCGTGCCGCTGGCTTCCGCCGCTGAAGCCGGCACCGAGCCGTCACTGGCGAGCGCCGACGCGCCGCCGCCGGCGGCCGCGCTGGTGGTCGAAGCCGCCGCCAGCGCCCTCGCCCGGAGCGGCGAGTTGGGCGATGAGTTAGGCGGCGAGCTGCCCGGCACCGGCTCCGACGCCGCGCGCCAGTGGCAACTGACCGTACGCACCGGCGCACACGCCGGCTACGGGTTGCTGCTGGGCGACGATGCCCTGGCCGCGTGGCAGGCGCTTGCACCCGCCGGCACCTGGTATGCCGATGCCGACGCTGCCGCCGCGGCGCCGGTGCCCGACCTGCGCCAGGCCGCCCGCGCCAGCTGGCAGCTGTGGATCGAAGGCGCGCAGGAATGCCTGCGCGAGCCGGCGCTGGACCTGGCGCAGTTTGAATTCGCGCAGGGCCGGGCCGACCGCTGGAACCTGGTGGCATGGCGCGTGCCGCTGGCATTGCTGGCGGGCATCGTGCTGGTGCAGGTCATTGGCATGAACACGCACTGGCTGCTGTTGCGGCGCGAGCAGCAGCGGCTGGAAGCCGCGCAGCTGCAGGCGCTGCGCGGCGCCTTCCCGCAGATCCAGACCGTGCTCGACGCGCCGCTGCAGATGCGGCGGCAGGTCGAGCAGCTGCGCACCGCCAGCGGCCGCAGCACGCCGGAAGACTTCCTGCCGCTGGCCGACCGCTTTGCCCAGGCCGCGCGCAGGCTGCCGCCCGACGCGCTGCAGGCGCTGGAGTACCGCGGCCGCATGCTGGTGGTGACGCTCAAGCCGGGCACGGACACGGCCGGACTGCGCAGCGCCGCGCGCCAGGCCGGGCTGCAGATGGAAGAAGACAAGGCCGGAGGTGCCGCTGGCAGTACCAGCAGCAGCGCAGGCACCCCGGTGACGCCCGGCTCGCGCTGGACCGTCAGGCCCGGCCTGTAAGCGGGCCCACCAGCAAGCATGAATCCGATGAAAGACACAGCCCGAAGCCAGACGCCACGCGCCAGCCGGCCAGGCGCGACCTCTGCGCTGCGCACGCGCCTGGCGCGGCTGCGCCCGTCCGTGCCGCAGGCGTGGCAGGAGCGCTTCAACGCCTTCTGGTCGGCGCGCAACCCGCGCGAACAGGCCATCCTGGCCGGCGGCGGCGCCCTGCTGGCGCTGGTGATCGGCTACCTGGTGCTGTGGGAACCGGCCGCCGACGGCCGCGAGCGCCTGGCGCGCAACCTGCCCAAGCTGCGCGCCGACCTGGCCGAAATGGAATCCCTGGCGCAGGAAGCCCGCGGCCTGAAGGCCACGCCGGCGCCGGCGCTGCGCGGCGACACGCTCACGCAGGCGCTGCAGGACAGCCTGGGCCAGCACGGCCTGAAGGCGACCCGGCTGGCCGCCGGCGCCGACAACAGCGTGCAGGTGCAGCTGGACAAGGTGCCGTTCGGCGCGGTCAGCGGCTGGCTGCAGGACGTGCGCCAGCAGCAGCGCATGAAGGTGATCGACGCCCGTATCGTCTATGTTGGCGCCACGGCGCTGGTGAACGTCAGCGCGACCCTGCAGGGTCCGGGCGGCCGCAGCTGATGGTACGGCTGGAAACGCTGCGCCTGCCGCGCCGCAAGCTGCGCCAGCCGGCCGCAGGGCGGCGCCTGCGCTGGCTGGGGCTTGGCCTGGCGAGCGCCGCGGTGACCGTGGTGGCGATGCTGCCGGCGGCATGGATCGCCGCGCGCGTGGCCACGCAGACGCAGGGACGGGTACTGCTGGCCGATGCCAGCGGCTCGCTCTGGCATGGCAGCGCCACGCTGGCGCTGTCGGCCGGCGCCGGCAGCCAGACCGCGACCGTGCTGCCGGGCCGACTGCAATGGACGCTGGCGTTCTGGCCGCTGCTGGGCGGCAGCGCGCGCCTGGTGGTGAGCCACTCCGAGGCCATGGCCGCGCCGGTCGCCATCACCGTGACACCCGGCGGCTGGAGCGCACAGGCAGGCGCCATGCGGCTGCCCGCGGCGCTGCTCGAAGGCATCGGCGCGCCGTTCAATACGCTGCGCCCGGACGGCCTGATGCGCGTGGACTGGTCCACGCTGCAGGGCCGCTTTTCGGGTCAGGGCATGAGCGGCCATATGACGCTGCGCATCGAACAGGTGTCGTCGGCCGTGAGCCGGCTGCGCCCGCTGGGCAGCTACCGCGCCGAGCTCGACTGGACCGGCGAGGGCGGCGGCAAGCTGCAGCTGAGCACCATCGCCGGGCCGCTGCACCTGGAGGGCAGCGGCACGCTGGGGCGGCAGGCGCGCTTCGAGGGCACCGCGCACGCCGAGCCCGAAGCGGCAACCCAACTGACCAGCCTGCTGAGCCTGCTGGGACGACGAGACAACCATGTGACAAGGCTGCGCTTCTGATGCCAGGCCAATCCAGGAGCGCCCGGAAATGACTATGAAAACCCACGCCATCCGACCTGTTTTCCATACCGCCTGCGCCCGCGCCGTGGCCCTGCTGTGCGGGCTCTCGCTGCTGGCGCCCGCGCCGCTGTGGGCCCAGTCCGGCGCGCGCACCGGCACCCCGCCCGCGCCACCCGACATCACGCCGTCCAACCGCGACCAGGTAGTGCTGAACTTCGTCAACGCCGACCTGGATTCGGTGATCAAGGCGGTCGGCCAGGCCACCGGCAAGAACTTCGTGATCGACCCGCGCGTGAAGGGCACGGTCAACCTGGTCACCGAGCAGCCGGTCTCGCGCGCGCAGGCGCTGCAGACGCTGGGTTCGGTGCTGCGCATGCAGGGCTATGCCATGGTCGAGAGCAACGGCTTCACCAAGGTCGTGCCCGAGGCCGACGCCAAGCTGCAGGGCTCGCCCACCGTGATCGGCGCCAGCCCCAGCCGCGGCGACCAGGTGGTGACGCAGGTATTCCGGCTGAACTATGAATCGGCCAACAACCTGGTGCCGGTGCTGCGGCCGATGATCGCGCCCAACAACACCATCACCGCCTACCCGGCCAACAACACGCTGGTCATCACCGACTACGCCGACAACCTGCGCCGGCTGGCGCGCATCATCGCCGCGGTCGATGCGCCGGCCTCGGGCGAGGTCGAGCTGGTGCCGCTCAAGCACGCGCTGGCCAGCGATACCGCGGCGGTGCTGCAGAAGCTGCTCGACCCCGCCGCCGCGGGCGCCGCCGGCGGCGGCGCACCGGGAGCCGATGCCAGCCTGCGCACCTCGGTGGTGGCGGAGCCGCGCAGCAATTCGCTGATGATCCGCGCCACCAGCCGCGCGCGCCTGCAGCAGGCGCGCCACCTGATCGAGAAGCTCGACCAGCCCTATGCACGCCCGGGCAATATCTGGGTAGTGCCGCTGAAGAACGCCGATGCGGTCAAGCTGGCGGCCACGCTGCGCGCCATCGTCGCCGCCGACAGCAGCTTCGCCAGCGCCACCCAGCCCGGCGGGCAGGCCGGCGGCATCGGCGGCGCGGCGGGCATGACCAATGTCTCGACGCCTGCCGGCGGGCAGTTCACCGGCGGCGCCACCGGCACCCAGGCCGGCATGCGCGGCGGCACCGGCGCGTCCGGAGGCACGGGCGGCGCCTATGGCAACTCGGCCTTCGCCGCGTCGTTCGGCACCAGCACCCAGCCGACCACCGGCGGCATCATCCAGGCCGACCCGTCCACCAACTCGCTCATCATCACCGCCAGCGAACCGGTCTACCGCAACCTGCGCGGCGTCATCGACGACCTCGACGCGCGCCGCGCGCAGGTCTACATCGAATCGATGATCGTCGAGGTGACCTCCACGCAGGCCAGCGAGCTTGGCATCCAGTGGCAGGGCCTGATCAGCTCGCCGGGCGGCAACAACAACGTCTTTGCCGGCACCAACTTCGGCACCGGCGGACAGAACATCCTGAACCTGACCCTGGCCGGGGCGCTGGCCGACAGCAACCGCACCGCCGGCATCGCCGCGGCGCAGGGGCTGGTGCAAGACATCGGCGGCCTCAACCTGGGCATCGTCAACAAGGCCATGGGGCTGGGCGCGCTGTTGCGCGCGCTGGGTTCCAACGGCAGCGTCAACCTGCTGTCCACGCCGAACCTGATCACGCTGGAGAACGAGGAAGCCAAGATCCTGATCGGCCAGAACATCCCGATCACCACCGGCTCCTATGCCCAGACCGGCGGCGCGGCCTCGGTCACGCCGTTCCAGACCTTCGACCGCAAGGACGTGGGCATCACGCTGCGGGTGAAGCCGCAGATCACCGACGGCGGGCTGGTGAAGATGCAGATCTTCCAGGAGTCGTCGAACGTGGTGCAGGCAACCGCCAACCTGATCCAGGGCCCGACCACCAATGTGCGCTCGATCGAGACCAATGTGCTGGTCGACGACGGCCAGATCATCGTGCTGGGCGGCCTGATCGAGGACTCGTACGGCGACGGCGTGCAGAAGGTGCCGCTGCTGGGCGACATCCCATGGATCGGCGGCCTGTTCCGCTACGAGAACAAGAACCGCGCCAAGACCAACCTGCTGGTGTTCCTGCGCCCCTATGTGATGCGCACGGCCGGCGCCGCCGACCGCCTGACGCAGGACCGCTACGACTATATGCGCGCGCAGCAGCAGGGCTTTGTTTCGCCTAACATCATGGTGCGTGATACCAACACGCCGTTGCTGCCGCCGGCCGACGCCCCGTCCACGCCGTTCGTCGATCCGCGTGCAAACGGTCCGCTTGCCGCCCCGCTGCCGCTGCAGCAGACCCTTCCGCAGAATGCCCCGCAGCCCGGCGTGCCGGGCCAGCCACAGCCCATGCAGCCGGCACCGCAGCAGCTGCCGCAACCACCGGCGAACGCATCCCAGCCGCTGAACCCGCGCGGCGAGTCTGCGCTCCAGAACTAAGCCCCGACATGGCCAGCGAAGTCCAAACTGCCCTGCCCGCCGGCACCAGCGCGCCGGCCGAGACCCTGGAGCCGCCCTCGCCGATGGCGGCGCGGCTGGTCTCGTACGGCTTTGCGCGCGAGGCGCCGCTGCTGGTCGCGCACCAGCGCCCTGACGGACTGGAAGTCTGGGTGACCCGCGCCACCTCTCCGACCGCGCTGGCCGAGGTCGCGCGCGTGCATGGCGCGCTGCGCCTGCGCGTGCTGGAGCCCGACGCGCTGGAGCGCGCCATGGCCGATGCCTACAACCGCCAGGACGCCGGCAGCGCCGCGCAGGTGGTGGGCGAGGTCGAAGGCGAAGTCGACCTGTCGCGCCTGATGCAGGACATCCCGGCGGTGGAGGACCTGCTTGAATCCGAGGACGACGCGCCGATCATCCGCATGATCAATGCGCTGCTGACACAGGCCGCGCGCGAAGGCGCCTCGGATATCCATATCGAGCCGTTCGAGTCGTCGTCGGTGGTGCGCTTCCGCGTCGACGGCACGCTGCGCGACGTGGTGCGGCCGAAAAAGGCGCTGCACGGCGCGCTGATCTCGCGCATCAAGATCATGGCGCAGCTCGACATCGCCGAGAAACGCCTGCCGCAGGACGGCCGCATCACGCTGCGCGTGGGCGGGCGCCCGGTCGACGTGCGGGTCTCGACCCTGCCCACCGGCCATGGCGAGCGCGCGGTGCTGCGCCTGCTGGACAAGGAAGCAGGCCGGCTCGACCTGGCCAAGCTGGGCATGGCGCCCGGCACGCTGCGCGGCTTCGACCACCTGATCCGCCAGCCGCACGGCATCGTGCTGGTGACCGGGCCGACCGGCTCGGGCAAGACCACCACGCTGTATGCGGCGCTGTCGCGGCTGGATGCGCGCACCACCAACATCATGACGGTCGAAGACCCGATCGAGTACGACCTGGACGGCATCGGCCAGACCCAGGTCAACGCGCGCATCGACATGACCTTCGGCAAGGCTCTGCGCGCGATCCTGCGCCAGGACCCGGACGTGGTCATGATCGGCGAAATCCGCGACCTGGAAACCGCGCAGATCGCGGTGCAGGCCTCGCTGACCGGCCACCTGGTGCTGGCCACGCTGCACACCAACGACTCGGCCTCGGCGGTGACGCGGCTGGTCGACATGGGGATCGAGCCGTTCCTGCTGTCGTCGTCGCTGCTGGGCGTGCTGGCGCAGCGGCTGGTACGCCGCCTGTGCCAGCACTGCAAGCGCGAGGAAGTGATCGAGGTCACTGCCGCCGAGGCCGAGGTGCTGCACGCGCAGGGCAAGCCGCTGCAGACCGTGTGGCACCCGGTGGGCTGCGACAAGTGCGGCCAGTCCGGGTACCAGGGGCGCATGGGCGTCTATGAGCTGCTGACCGTCGGTGACGAGATCCGCACCATGATCCACCGGCAGGCGCCGGAGTCCGAGATCAAGCAGGTGGCGCTGGCGCACGGCATGCACACCATGCGCGGCGACGCGCAGCGCTGGATCGACAGCGGCGCGACCTCGCTTGAGGAAGTGCTGCGCGTGACGCGCGACTAAAGCGGAGCCGCCCGGATGCCAGCCTTCCGCTATGAAGCCGCCGACGCCGCCGGCAAGACCGACCGCGGCGTGATCGAGGCCGACAGCCCGCGCCAGGCGCGTTCGCAGCTGCGCGCGCGCGGGCTGACACCGCTGACCGTCGACCCGCTCGCCGGTGCCGGCCTGGCGCCGCGCAGCGGCAGCCAGCTGTTTGCGCGCAAGCTGTCGACGCAGGAACAGGCGCTGTTCACGCGCCAGCTGGCCAGCCTGATCGTGGCCGGGCTGCCGCTGGACGAGGCGCTGGGGGCACTGGCCGACCAGGCCGAGCGCGCCTATGTGCACGAGCTGCTGGCCGGCATCCGCGCCGAGGTGATGGGCGGCAGCTCGCTGTCGGTGGCGCTGGCCCAGCATCCGCGCGACTTCCCCGACATCTACCGTGCGCTGGTCTCGGCCGGCGAGCACTCCGGCCACCTGGGACTGGTGCTGGAGCGGCTGGCGGGCTATATCGAGTCGCGCAACACCCTGACCTCCAAGATCCGGCTGGCCTTCACCTACCCCGCCATCGTCACGGTGGTGGCATTCGCCATCGTGATCTTCCTGCTGTCGTACGTGGTGCCGCAGGTGGTGAGCGTGTTCGCCAATACCAAGCAGAAGCTGCCGATGCTGACCATCATCATGCTGGCGCTGTCGGACTTCGTCCGGAACTGGTGGTGGGCAGCGCTGGCGGTGCTGGCGGCGGCAGCGTTCACAATCCGCAGCGTGCTGAAGCAGCCCGCGGTGCGGCTGGAATGGCACCGCTGGCTGCTGACCGCGCCGCTGCTGGGCAAGCTGATCCGCGGCTACAACACCGCGCGGTTCGCCGGCACGCTGGCGATCCTGGTGTCGGCCGGCGTGCCGATCCTGCGCAGCCTGCAGGCGGCGGGCGAGACGCTGACCAACGAGGCGCTGCGCGCCAACGTGGAAGACGCCAACACGCGCGTGCGCGAAGGCGCCTCGCTGGCGCGCGCGCTGGCGGCGCAGAACCAGTTCCCGCCAGTGCTGGTGCACCTGATCCGCTCCGGCGAGGCCACCGGCAATCTGCCGGTGATGCTGGACCGCGCCGCGCAGGGCGAGGCGCAGGAACTGGAACGCCGCACGCTGTTCCTGACCAGCCTGCTGGAGCCGCTGCTGATCCTGACCATGGGCGTGGTGGTGCTGCTTATCGTGCTGGCGGTGCTGATGCCGATCATCGAGATCAACCAGCTGGTGCGGTAAGGACCTCTGCCAAAGAATACGCCGGCGCGAAGCCGGCGTTTTCTTTGGCGGGCAGGGCCGGCATGGCGCCGGCCGGCCACATCACTCCGCTTTCTTGGCCGGGCGCTTGCGCGTCTTCCTGGCCGGTGCCCGGGCGGGCGCCGCCTCGGCAGCGGCTGCCTCCGGCTGGGGCTGGGCCTCTGGCTGCGCTTCAACCTGCGCCGACAGCACTGTCGTGCCCGGCGCGGCAAAGATCGACTGGTCGATCGGCCACGGGGTTTCGCTCAGCGTCACGTCGGGGCGGCGCGTGGCGCGCTTGCGTGCGGGGCGGGCCTTGGACTCAGCCTGCGGCGCTGCCTCCGCCGCCGGCTCGGCCACTTCGGCGGCGACGACGGAAAGCTCGATCTCGGGTTCGCGCACTGGCACAGGCTCAGGCGCCGCCTCTGGCTGGGCCACGGCGGGCGCAGGCGGATCCGCGGGCACGGGCGCCGGTGCCGGCTGGCGGCGTGCTTCAGGCTGCGCCGGACGCTGCTGCTGTTGCGGTTGCGACTGCTGCTGGCCGCGGCCATCGCCCTCGCCACCGCCCTTGGCGCGCTTCTTCAGGCGCACCCAGATGGTCTTGTTGTTGCCGCCGTTGCGGGTCTCGACTTCGAACAGGCCGGTGGCCTGCACCAGCTCCGAAAGCTTGCCGTACCCGTAGTTGCGCGAATCGAATTCCGGCGCCTGCTTGGCGATGTGGTTGCCCATGCTGCCCAGCGTCAGCCAGCCATCCTCGTCCGACACCGCCTGCGCCGCACTCTGCAGCAGGCGCACCAGGCGCGAATCCTGGCGCAGCTCGCCGGTGCTGCGCTTGCGCGTGGGCGCGGCAGCCCCGTCGACGCCTTCGGTCCCTTCCGTATCCGCATCGGCGCGCAGGACGTCGGAGTAGATGAACTTGTCGCAGGCGGTGACAAAGGGCTTGGGGGTCTTGCGCTCGCCAAAGCCGTATACGGTCAGCCCCTGCTCGCGGATGCGCGAGGCCAGCCGGGTGAAGTCGCTGTCGCTGGAAACGATGCAGAAGCCGTCGAAGCGCCCGGTGTACAGCAGGTCCATGGCGTCGATGATCATGGCGCTGTCGGTAGCGTTCTTGCCCACGGTGTAGCGGAACTGCTGGATCGGCTGGATCGAGTGCGACAACAGCCGCTCCTTCCATCCGGCCAGGTTGGGCCGGGTCCAGTCGCCGTAGATGCGCTTGACGGCGGCCACGCCATACTTGGCGACCTCGGCCAGCAGGCCTTCGACGATGGCGGGCGCCGCGTTGTCGGCATCGATCAGCACGGCCAGGGTCGCGGTGCCCTGGCGGGGGGAATTGGTCATGTTCAGGTAGTCACTGGTTTGCCCGTCCCATGCGTGCATCAGGACGGCAATCGGAAATCAGGTTGCACCAGGCTGGCTGTGCAGAGGTGGCGCATCGCAGGCAGCCCGGCAGCGGCACGGGCCATCTCGATGCAACGCAGTGTACACGCGAACCCCTGTCCATACGGGAAATCACGGGCACGGCGGGCACGCTTTGTGCTGCATTGCAAGGTACCGCCGATTTTGTGGCGGTGCTACCATGCCGCGCAGAGACACGACCGTCCAACACCTTCACAAGAGGTCATGAGGCGGTCGCCCACAACTGTAGGTGTCGGTGATCCCGACAGCACGCCCATAGAGGAGCACCTATGAATGCCCCCCTGACCTCCCCGGTCAGCGACGCCATCCGCCGCGCGCTCGAAAACGTTTCCCTCGAAGACAAATACACGCTGGAGCGTGGCCGCATCTATATCAGCGGCACGCAGGCCCTGGTACGCCTGCCGATGCTGCAGCAGGAGCGCGACCGCGCCGCCGGGCTGAACACCGCCGGCTTTATCTCCGGCTACCGGGGCTCGCCGCTGGGCGCGCTCGACCTGTCGCTGTGGAAGGCCAAGAAGCACCTTGCCGCGCACAACATCGTGTTCCAGGCTGGCCTCAACGAGGACCTGGCCGCGACTTCGGTATGGGGGTCGCAGCAGGTGAACATGTATCCGGACGCCAAGTTCGATGGCGTGTTCGGCATGTGGTACGGCAAGGGGCCGGGCGTGGACCGCACCGGTGACGTGTTCAAGCACGCGAACTCGGCGGGATCGTCGAAGCACGGCGGCGTGCTGGTGCTGGCCGGTGACGACCACTCGGCCAAGTCCTCGACGCTGGCGCACCAGTCCGAGCACATCTTCAAGGCCTGTGGCCTGCCGGTGCTGTACCCGTCGAACGTGCAGGAATACCTGGACTACGGCCTGCACGGCTGGGCCATGAGCCGCTACTCCGGCCTGTGGGTGGCGATGAAGTGCGTGACCGACGTGGTGGAATCGTCGGCCTCGGTGGAGCTGGATCCGCACCGCGTGCAGATCGTGCTGCCGGACGACTTCATCATGCCGCCGGGCGGCCTGAACATCCGCTGGCCGGACCCGCCGCTGGAACAGGAAGCGCGCCTGCTCGACTACAAGTGGTACGCGGGCCTGGCCTATGTGCGGGCCAACAAGATCGACCGCATCGAAATCGATTCGCCGCACGCGCGCTTCGGCATCATGACCGGCGGCAAGGCTTACCTGGACACGCGCCAGGCGCTGGCCGACCTGGGCCTGGACGATGCCACCTGCTCGCAGATCGGCATCCGCCTGTACAAGGTCGGCTGCGTGTGGCCGCTGGAGGCGCATGGGGCGCGCGCCTTTGCCGAAGGCCTGCAGGAAATCCTGGTGGTCGAAGAGAAGCGCCAGATCATGGAGTACGCGCTAAAGGAAGAGCTGTACAACTGGCGCGACGACGTGCGCCCCAAGGTCTACGGCAAGTTCGACGAAAAGGACAACGCGGGCGGCGAATGGTCGATCCCGCAAAGCAACTGGCTGCTGCCGGCGCACTATGAGCTGTCGCCGGCGATCATCGCCAAGGCCATCGCCACCCGGCTGGACAAGTTCGAGCTGCCGATCGACGTGCGCGCGCGCATCACCGCGCGCCTGGCCATCATCGAGGCCAAGGAAAAGGCGCTGGCCACGCCGCGCGTGACGGCGGAGCGCAAGCCGTGGTTCTGCTCGGGCTGCCCGCACAACACCTCGACCAATGTGCCCGAAGGCTCGCGCGCGCTGGCTGGCATCGGCTGCCACTACATGACGGTGTGGATGGACCGCAATACCAGCACCTTCAGCCAGATGGGCGGCGAAGGCGTGGCGTGGATCGGCCAGGCGCCGTTCGCTGGCGACAAGCATGTGTTCGCCAACCTGGGCGACGGCACCTACTTCCACTCCGGTCTATTGGCGATCCGCGCGTCGATCGCGGCCAACGTCAACATCACCTACAAGATCCTGTACAACGATGCGGTGGCGATGACCGGCGGCCAGCCGGTGGACGGCCAGTTGTCGGTGCGGGACATCGCCTGGCAGGTGCATAGCGAAGGCGCGAAGAAGATCGTCATCGTCAGCGACCAGCCGGAGAAGTACAACGGCGCGATCAAGCTGCCCGAAGGCATCGCCATCCATCACCGCGATCAGCTCGACAGCGTGCAGCGTGAGCTGCGTGAGGTGCCGGGCTGCTCCATCCTGATCTACGACCAGACCTGCGCCACCGAGAAGCGCCGCCGCCGCAAGCGCGGCACGATGGAGGATCCGCAACGCCGCGCCTTTATCAACGACGCGGTGTGCGAAGGCTGCGGCGACTGCTCGGTCAAGTCCAACTGCCTGTCGGTGGAACCGCTGGAAACGGATTTCGGCACCAAGCGCCAGATCAACCAGTCGTCGTGCAACAAGGACTTCTCGTGCGTGAACGGCTTCTGTCCGAGCTTCGTCACGGCCGAAGGCGCGCAGGTGCGCAAGCCCGAGCAGCACGGCGTGTCGATGAACACCCTGCCCGCGCTGCCAGAGCCGGAGCTGCCGCCGATCCGCCGCGCCTACGGCATCCTGGTGACCGGCGTGGGCGGCACCGGCGTGGTGACCATCGGCGGCCTGCTCGGCATGGCCGCGCACCTGGAGAACAAGGGCGTCACCGTGCTCGACATGGCGGGCCTGGCGCAGAAAGGCGGCGCGGTGCTGTCGCACGTGCAGCTGGCCGCGCGCCCGGACGACCTGCACGCCACCCGTATCGCCATGGGCGAGGCGGACCTGGTGATCGGCTGCGATGCGATCGTGTCGGCCACCGACGAAGTCATCTCCAAGACCCAGGCCGGCCGCACCCGCGCCGTGGTCAACACCGCGCAGACGCCGACCGCCGACTTCATCAAGAACCCGAAGTGGCAGTTCCCCGGCCTGTCGGCCGAGCAGGATGTGCGCACCGCGGTGGGCGAGAAGTGCGAGTTCATCAACGCCTCGGGTCTCGCCGTGGCGCTGCTGGGCGACGCGATCTACACCAACCCGCTGGTGCTCGGCTATGCCTGGCAGAAGGGCTGGATCCCGCTGACGCTGCAGGCGCTGGAGCGCGCCATCGAACTCAACGGCGTCGCTGTCGAGAAGAACAAGGCCGCGTTCGACTGGGGCCGGCATATGGCGCACGACCCCGAGCACGTGCTGTCGCTGACCGGCAAGCTGAAGAACACCGCCGAAGGCGCGGAAGTGGTCAAGCTGCCGACCTCGAGCGGCGCGATGCTGGAGAAGCTGGTCGCCCGGCGCATGGAACACCTGACCGCCTACCAGGATGCCGCCTACGCGCGCACCTACCGCGAAGCCATCGACCGCGTGCGCGTGGCCGAAAGCACGCTGGCTGGCAGCGGCAAGGCCCTGCCGCTGACCGAGGCTGCGGCGCGCAACCTGGCCAAGCTGATGGCGTACAAGGACGAGTACGAAGTGGCGCGGCTCTACACCGACCCTGTCTTCCTGGACAAGCTGCGCGCCCAGTTTGAAGGCGAGCCGGGCCGCGACTACCAGCTCAACTTCTGGCTGGCGCCGCCGATTAACGCCAAGCGCGATGACAAGGGCCACCTGATCAAGCGCAAGTTCGGTCCGTCGACGATGAAGCTGTTCCGCGTGCTGGCCAAGCTGAAGGGCCTGCGCGGCGGTGCCTTCGACATCTTCGGCAAGACCGCGGAGCGCCGCACCGAGCGCGCGCTGATCGGCGAGTACCGGGCCTTGCTGGATGAACTTGTGGCGGGCCTCAATGCCGCCAACTACGACACCGCGGTCACGCTGGCGAACCTGCCGGACGATATCCGCGGCTTCGGGCATGTGAAGGAAAACAACCTGAAGGCGGTACGCGGGCGCTGGGCGAAGCTGCTGGAGCAGTTCCGGCATCCGGAGACGGCGCAGCGCGCGGCCTGACTGGCCATGGCATGACACAACGGCCTCGCTTCGCATGAAGCGAGGCCGTTGTGCTTTCAGGGCTGTGCCAGCGTCGCTTCTCCCGGCTTCACATACATCGAGTTGCGCGGCTGCGCCAGCACGCGCCGCACCATCGGCTCGAAGAACGACAGCGGCAGCGTGTCGTAGTCCGTCATGAAGGCGGCACCGTCGTACTTGCGGCAGAACTCCGCGGTGCGCTCGAACAGTTCGGGCTGGCTGCGGTACTGCTCGCGCAGGTTGCGATCCAGGCCGAGGTGATGGAAGAAGTAGTAGCCCTGGAACACGCCGTGCTTTTCCACCATCCACAGGTTCTCGGGGCTGACGAATGGCTTGAGGATGGCGGCGGCAATGTCTGGATGATTGAAGCTGCCGAGCGTATCGCCGATATCGTGCAGCAGCGCGCAAACCACGTATTCCTCGTCCTGGCCGTCGCGGTGCGCCAGTGTCGCGGTCTGTAGAGAATGCGTGAGCCGGTCCACGGGGAAGCCGCCGCAATCGCCATCCAGCAGGCGCAGGTGCGCCAGCACGCGATCCGGCAGCGCCCGCGCGAACGGCATGAACTCGGCGGAGATGGCGGCCCAGTCCTCGCGGGTGCCGTGTTCCATATGGCTGAAGGTGGCGCGTGCAGGCGCGTGGGTGTCGCTCATGCGGGTCTCCTTTGGTGGCAGCGTGCGCGATGGCCGCGCATCGTCTCGTCATGTCTTGCAGGCATTGTGGCACCCGCAGCGGCGCTACACTGTCAAAAAGCTAACAATGTGCCGGCATATTGCGGCGCACCAACAAGCATGCTGATCCGTCCTTTCCGCCCGGAAGACCAATCCTGCGTCATTGCCTTGTGGCAGGCCTGCGGCCTGACCCGTCCGTGGAACGACCCGCAGCGCGATATCGCGCGCAAGCTGACCGAGCAGCCTGAACTGTTTCTGGTCGGCGACATCGACGGCCGACCCGTCGCCACTGCCATGGTGGGGTTCGACGGGCATCGCGGCTGGGTCTACTATCTGGCGGTACAGCCCGACCTGCAGGCCAAAGGGTACGGGCGCATGCTGATGGCGCATGCCGAGCAGTTGCTGATCGAGCGGGGCTGCCCCAAGATCAACTTGCTGGTACGCGCAGGCAACCGCGCCGTGATCGATTTCTACGACAAGCTGGGCTATGCGCCCGATGAAGTGGTCAGCCTGGGCAAACGACTGATTCCAGATATTTAGTGGGCACGCCGGACCGACCTCAAGGAGACGACATGACTTTCCACGGAAGCTGCCACTGCGGCGCCATTGCCTTCGAAGTGGAGGCCGACGGCATCCCCAGCGTGATCCGCTGCAACTGCTCGATCTGCCGCCGGCGTGGCCACCTGCTGTGGTTCGTGCCGCGCGCGACGTTCAAGCTGGAAACGCCGGAGAGCAATGCCTCCACCTACCGCTTCAACACCATGAAGATCGCGCACCGCTTCTGCCCGGTGTGCGGCTGCGGTCCGTATGCGGACGGGCAGGACAAGGACGGCAAGCCGATGGCCGCAGTCAATGTGCGCTGCCTGGACAATGTCGACCTGGACAGCCTGAAGGTCATCGACTACGACGGACTGCACCACTGAGGCCGCCATGTTCCGCATCCTGGGCATCGACCACCTGGTGTTGCGCAGCGCCGACGTGGACGCGCTGCGGCGCTTCTATGTCGAGGTGCTCGGCTGCAGCGTTGAGCGCGAGCAAACCGAGCTGGGCCTGACGCAGCTGCGCGCGGGCAGCGGGCTGATCGACCTGGTCGCGCTCGACGGCCCGCTCGGCCGCGCCGGCGGCGCCGGACCGGGAGCGCAGGGCCGCAACCTGGACCATTTCTGCCTGCGCATCGACCCGTTCGATGCCGACGCGGTGCGGGCGCACCTGGCGCGGCATGGCGTGGACGCCGGCGAGGTGGCGCAGCGCTTCGGCGCCGAAGGCAAGGGACCGTCGCTCTATGTGAGCGATCCGGACGGCAACGTGGTCGAGCTCAAGGGACCGCCCGCGCCGGTGACCGCACAGTAACGCGCGTGCCCCGTGCGCGCAGTGCGCGCGGGATCGCTACAATTTCCGACTGGCCCAACGCGCCGCCGTCCATGGCGACTACCCCCGCCGGGCCCGCCATGACAACAATAGAAGCCAGCTCCGACGCGGACGCCGCCAGCACCGACCCAGACGCCAGCCCGGCACGCACCGGACCCGCGCACCCCGCTACGCCGCCGCGCCGGCTGGTCTGGATCCTCGGCCTGACCGAGACCATCTCCTGGGGCACGCTGTTCTTCGCCTTCACCGTTTTCATCGACCCCATGATCCGCAGCCTGGGCTGGTCCAAGCCCTTCCTGGCGGGCGGCTATTCGCTGGGGCTGCTGGTATGGGCGCTGTGCTCGTTCGCGGTGGGGCGGCTGCTGGACCGCGCGCCGGCGCGCAAGGTGATGGGCGCGGGCTCGGTGCTGGCCGGGCTGGGCCTGCTGCTGTGGGCATGGACGCCGTCGCAGCCGGTGTTCCTGCTGATGTGGGTGCCGATCGGGCTGGCCATGGCGACCACGCTGTACGAGCCCGCCTTCGTGGTGCTGCGCCAGGCCTATGGCGACCAGTACCAGAAGCCGATCGTGGTGGTCACGCTGATGGCCGGCTTTGCCAGCACGATCTTCGTGCCGCTGGCGCAATGGCTGGTGATCCATCTGGGCTGGCGCCCGACGCTGATCGGCTTCGCCGCACTCAACCTGCTGGTCTGCGCGCCGCTGCACGCGCGCATGCGCTACGCGCTGCATCCCACCTATTCCGGAATGACCCCCGCCGACGGCCAGGCCGGCAGCCGCGACATTGCCCGCGCCACGCTGCGCCAGCCGGTGTTCTGGGCGGTGGTGCTGGCCTTTACCGCGACCGCGGTGGTGGCCTCGCTGCTGGGCGCGCACCTGATCCCGATGCTGACAGAGAAGGGCATGCCAGTGGCGCAGCAACTGGTGGTGGCGGCGCTGATCGGCCCGGCCCAGGTAGCGGGCCGCATGCTGATGATGCGCGCGGGGGTGCGCCACCCGGTGCGGCTGTCGCTGCCGGTCTATGCGCTGATGGGCGCCGGGCTGCTGTGCTTTGCGCTGGGGCACGGCGCCTGGCTGATGGTGGCCGCGGTGCTGTACGGCTGCGCCAACGGCGTCAACACCATGCTGCGCGCGATGGCCATGCCGGAACTGATCTCGCGCCATCACTACGCCACGCTCAACGGCCTGATGATGACGCCGGTGTTGCTGATGCAGGCCGCCGCGCCGTGGCTGGGCGCGCTGCTGTGGCGTGCCGCCGGCGGCTACTGGCTGATGCTGTGGGTGATGGTGGCGCTGGCGCTGGGCGCGCTGCTGGCCTTCGGCTACGCGCTGCACCGGCGTGGACTGCTGCGCGTGGATGGCGCCGGCCGGTAGCACGGCGTTGTCATACCCGCCTCGCGCCGATGCGGGACAATGACGGCTTTTGCAGGGGCACCGCTGCCCCGCCTGCCGCACCCTCCCATGCCTGATCCGCACTCCCCGACGGCTTCCGCGTCCTTGCCGGCCGCGGTGTCGCGCGCCACGCGCGGCACCATGGCGCTGTTCTTCGTCAATGGCGCCACCTTTGCCACGTGGGGCGTGCATATTCCCACCATCAAGGCACGCTTTGGCCTGTCCGACGCGATGCTGTCGCTGGCGATGCTGGCCGTGGCCGGCGGCGCCATCCTGGCGATGGGCCCGGTCGGGCACTGGGTGGCGCGCGCGGGCAGCGCACGGGCGTCGATGACGGGCGGGCTGCTGTTTGCGCTGGCCACGGTAGCGATCCTGGCGATGCCGTCGTTCTGGCTGCTGCTGCCCGCGCTGGTGGCGTTCGGCATGGCCAATGCGGCCTTCGATGTCGCCATGAACGCACAGGCCGCCACGGTCGAGGCCAGCCGCACGCGGCCGGTGATGTCGGCGCTGCACGGCATGTTCAGCCTGGGCGGCATGGCCGGTGCGGGCGCGGGCGGCCTGATGCTGTCGCTGGACGTGGCGCCGCTGGCACATGCGGCGATGATGGCAGGCGTGACCGCGGCGGTGGCGCTGGGTACGCTGCCCGGGCTGCTGTCGGACCATCCGGTGCTGCCATCGGCGGCCCACCACCGCGACCACGCGGTGCGCGCGCTGTGGCTGCTGGGCCTGCTGGCGTTCCTGGGCCTGGTCGGCGAAGGCGCGATGTACGACTGGACCAGCGTCTATATGCGCGACGTGGCGCAGGCGCCCGATGGCTGGATCAGCCTGGGCTACGCCGCGTTCTCGGGCGGGATGGCGTGCGGACGCTTCGGCGGCGACCGCCTGCGCGCGCGCCTGGGCGACGGCGCCACGCTGACTGGCAGTGCCTGGCTGGGCTTTGGCGGCATTGCGCTGGCGCTGCTGGTGCCGCTGCCGCTAGCCGCGCTGGCGGGCTTTACGCTGATGGGGCTGGGCGCGGCCAATATGGTGCCGATCTTCTTCGTTGCCGCGTCGCGGCTGCCGGGCGTGGCGCCGGCCGAAGCAATTTCGCGCGTGGCGCGCTTTGCCTACCTGGGGCTGCTGCTGGGGCCGGTGCTGATCGGCGGGGTCGCGCACCTGTCCAACCTGCGCATCGGGCTGGCGCTGGTGGCGCTGACCATGGGCTGGATCGCGCTTGCGGGCGCGCGCTCGGCACGGCGCTACCTGCCGGCGCGCGCCGGCACGCCGGCGGCGCACGCCCCGGCCGAACGGTAAGGCGCGTCAGGCCGCCGCGCGCAGCGGCGCGCCGGCGCCCAGGCCCTCGAACACGAAGCTGTCCATGGCGAGCACGCCATAGGTCACCTCATCGGCAACCCGCGATACGCTGGCCGGCGCCGGCCCTGCGCCACTGGCAGCCTGCGGCCCCAAGGCCGCGCCCAGCGCCACGAAGAACGGCAGCAGGTGCTCGTCGGTCGGGTGCGCGCGGCGCGCATACGGCGCCTGGGCGCGGTAGTCGGCAATGCGGCTGGTATCGCCGCTGGCCAGGGCCTCGTCGAGGGCTTCCGCCATCCACCCGCGGAAGGCTTCCACATACGGCTCGGCCTGCGGCCCATGCTGGTCGCGCCGGCCGCCGCCAAACACTTCCTGCAGGTTGTGCGTGAAGCTGCCGGAGGCCAGCACCAGCACGCCCTCGTCGCGCAGCGGGGCCAGCGCGCGGCCGATCTCGATCTGCGTTGCGGGCGACAGGTAGGGGTTCAGCGCCAGCTGCACCACCGGCACGTCGGCATCCGGGAAGAAGTGGCGCATCGGCATCCAGGCGCCGTGGTCCAGCGGGCGTTCGTCGTCCTGGCCGACAAACCCGGCACCGGGGACCGCTGCCGCCTCGACCAGGGCCTTGACCCGCCCGGCCAGCGCCGGCGAACCCGGGGCGTCGTAGCGCAGTGCGTACAGCTCGCGCGGGAAGCCGCCGAAATCGTGCCAGGCTTCCTGGCGCTCGCGGCTGGAGACAGCCAGCGTGCTGTAGATCCAGTGCGCCGAGATCACCAGCACCGCGCGCGGGCGCCGGGTGCGCAGTTGCCCGCCCAGCGCATCGAAGGCGGCGCCGGTGGGGCCGGGATCGATGGCGAGCATCGGGGAACCGTGGGAGATGTAGAGCGAGGGAAGCATGGCAGGACCACCTTCAAACTGTTTGTGTACCTGCAACCAGTTTGGCAAAGATCCGCGCTGGGCACGGGCGCCATTTGCGGACACGTCGTGCAAAAAAGTTGAACGGCCGGGCCCAGCGTGGCGTGGCGCACACAGCGCCTCGGTCACCGGCAACGCAGCCAGGGGCGATCGGCCTATGATGCAACCGTGAGCCCCCGGCGGTGTCGTCCGGCGGGGCTCCTGCAACGCCTTGATGCCACCGGCACGCCCCGCGCGCCATGCGTGGCCGGAGACTTCGGTGGTACCGCGCATCCCGCGCCGCCCCGGGCGGCACCCTCCCTTCCTGGCCCACTGGTGGCAACCGGGCGTCTACTGCAGCGTGCCCGCCGTCGCCCTGTGGATCCTGGCGCGCCTGCCGGCCGGCTTGCTGGCATCGCTGGCCGGCACGCCTGCTGCGGCAACCTGGCTGAACCATGCCGGCGACACCGTGTTCGTGACCGGCTGGGCCGCCAGTGCGCTGCTGCTGTGGCTCACGCGCCGCCGGCCGGCGCCCACCCATCCGGCCATGCCGGCTACGCCGCCCTCCCCGCCCTCCGGACCGTCGACCCGGCGCCATCCGGCCGCATGACCGGCGCCGCGCCGATTTAAGGCGGCAGCAGTCCGATCTGAAAGATTTCGCGCGACGCTCCCTCACAATCCTGCGCCGCTAGAATGCGCGGGAGATTGCCGCACGGCAGCGCGCTGCGGCACTGACTGCACAGAGATTGTCCATGTCCGCACGCCAGCGACACCGCCGGTTCCACCCCGCGCCTAGCCGCCGCTCGCGGCCCCTTTGGCGGGCGGCCCTGGCCGCCATGGGCGCGGCGGCGCTGCTGGCCGCCGGCGCGGCACATGCCCAGAGCGCGCCCGGACTGCGCCTGGCCGGGGCCAATGTGCAGCGGCACGCCAACGCGGTGCTGTCGCTGATGGCGTACTCGGTGGTGCCGGACCTTACCTCCAGCTCGCTGTCGATCAACAACACCAGCACCGACGATCCCGGCATCGTCATGTCGCAGCTGGGCGGCGGCTTCACCATCAGCAAGTCGTTCCCGCTCTACCTGGAAGGCGCCATCGCCTACAGCCGCTACGATCCCACCTTCATTGCCACCAATGGCGCCGAATCCCGCGCCATCCCGACCCGCTGGAACACCTTCTCCGGCACCATCGGCGTGGGCTGGGACTTTCCGCTGACGGCCAACAAGGAACTGGTGTTCCGGCCGATCTTCAACGCCTCGCTGGGCAATGTCTCCAGCGACCTGTCAATCGGCAAGTTCGCGGTCGAGCAGGTCACCGACCGCCAGCTCAACTTCCTCGACGGCGGCAGCCTGAATGCCTACGGGCTGGGCGGGTCGGTGATGCTGGACTGGGAGCACTACCGCGAGAACTACGAGATCGACGTGGAACTGCGCTACACCAATATCCACCTGCAGAGCTTCGGCGGCACGTCCAGCGCGGTCACGGGCACGGCCACGGCGCAGACCGCCAACCTGTGGGCGCGCTGGCGGGCCCCGACCGGGATGCATGCGTTCGACCGGCCGGTACGATACGTGCTTGAGCTATCACATTCGCACTATCTTGGCAGCCAGGCCGGCATCCTCGGCTTCAACTACCTGACCACGCTCGGCACCGGGCTGGAACTGGACACCAGCGCGCACGAGGTCTTTGTCACGCGGATCCGGGCAGTGTTGCGCTATGTGTTCGGCAACAACGTGTCGGGCGTCTCGCTGGGGCTGGCGGTCAGCTTCTGAGCCTGGCCTGGCCTTATTGGGTTGGCGCCGAACCAAACAGTGCGCGCGGACAACCCAACCTAGCTCGCCTCGTGCTCGTCCCGGTGGATATTGATCACATGCCGAGCCTCGAAGCACAGCGGCATGCCCGGGTTCATCTCCTCGGTGCAATACGGCTGGTTATCGAGCTCGCCGGTATAAAGGCTGCCCTCGCGCCCGGTAACGATCACCCACATCCGCTCCACGTGAACCTCTTCGCTGCCCGTCTCGTCCGCGACCAGGATGCGGAAGATCAGCTTGACCAGCTGGCCGGGTGCGAGTGCATCACGCTCCTCGCGCGGCGGCATCCAGAAGGTCTCGGGATGGGCGGCGGCGATGGGCTCGGCGTCGTCGAGCTCCCATCCGTCTTCGTCCAGGGTTGTCAATCGCATGTCCATTTTCAGCCTTCCGCAATCTCTCAGGTGCGGGCATGATCGCAGCAAATGCGCCGGTCGGCGAGAGCCTGGCCGGCGTGCGGGACTTTCAACAGGGAACATGTACCCATGACAAGCAAGAAGGAAGCAGCGGTGCGCTGCGGCTGGTGCGGCACGCTGGAGGACTATTGCCACTACCACGACACCGAGTGGGGCTTTCCGGTCGCCGACGACCGCCGGCTGTTCGAGAAGCTGTGCCTGGAAGGCTTCCAGTCCGGCCTGAGCTGGCTGACCATCCTGCGCAAGCGCGAGGCCTTCCGCAAGGCATTTGCCAATTTCGACATCGAAAAGGTGGCGCGCTTCGGCGAGCGCGATATTGCGCGCCTGCTCGGCGACGCCGGCATCGTGCGCCACCGCGGCAAAATCGAGGCGGCCATCAACAATGCGCAGCGGGCCCGCGAACTGCTGGAGACGGAATCATCGCTGGCCGCCTACTTCTGGCGCTTCGAGCCCGATCCGGCCAGCCGGCCCAAAGTGCTGACACCCGAGGTGCTGCGAACCATGGCGACCTCGCCGGAATCCACGGCGCTGTCAAAGGACCTGAAGAAGCGCGGCTGGCGCTTTGTCGGTCCCACCACCATGTACGCGCTGATGCAGGCGATGGGGCTGGTCAATGACCACCAGGAAGGCTGCACGACCCGTGCCGAGGTACTGGCTGCACGCAAGGTGTTCAAGGTGCCGCGCTAGCGTTGCGTGGACGTATACCCGGCGCGCCAGGTATACGCCGGCGTACCAGCGCCATGGCCCGCGTAAACGTCAGGCCAATGCGAACAGCGCAACGGTCCTGTCTATGTCTTTAATATTGTTTACGTATGTAAACATAGTAGTAGTAGGTAAACCAGGCATCAGGCCGTGGATAAGTCACCTTTCCCCTTTTGGCTCAGGGACTTGCAGCAAAGATAACCACTGCGGGATAACCCTGATTCGCCGGGATAGCGCGGCAGTCACGTATACGTCGGCAGTGCGGGCGTCTGAGTTATCCGTATACGTCCCACAAGGCGCCCCCAGGCGGGCCACAGCTTGTCCGGCCGGTTATCCCCAGCAACCGGCAAAGATGTCCACAGGCCGGGCTCAGGCAGCGCTGGCCTGGCTGCCCATGTATACGGGATCGACGTGCGTCATCACGTTGAGCACGTGATGGTTCTCCAGGGTGCGGCGCCGGGCTTCGACCGCGATCGCATGCCCCTGCGCCACCGTCAGCGCGGCATCGATCTCCAGGTGCACGTCAACCAGCACCTGGTCGCCCATCTTGCGGGTGCGCAGGTCGTGCAGGCCCAGCACGCCGGGCGTGCCCAGCATGGTCGCGCGGATCGCCGCGACGGTTTCCTCGTCGGCCGCGCGGTCCATCAGGTCGTTAAGCGCATCCCAGCCGAAACGCAGGCCCATGCGCGCCACCATCAGCCCGACCACGATGGCCGCCACCGGGTCGAGCATGTGGTAGCCCAGCAGGTTGCCGCCAATACCCAGCGCCACCACCAGCGACGAGGCCGCATCCGAGCGCGCATGCCAGGCATTGGCCACCAGCATGCCCGAGCGCACGCGCCGCGCCACCGCGAGCATGTAGCGGAACAGCAGTTCCTTGGACACCAGCGCGACCAGCGCCACCCACAAGGCCACTGGCTGCACCGGCTGCAGGCTGGCCGGGTGCTGCAATTTGTCCACCGCCGCCCACAGCATGCCTGCCCCCACCGCCAGCAGCAGCACGCCGAGTGCCAGCGACGCTGCGGTCTCGAAGCGCAGGTGGCCGTACTGGTGGTGGGCGTCCGGATCCTTGCGGCTCTGCCAGGCGGCCAGCAGCACCACGAAGTCGGACAGCAGGTCCGAGAGGGAATGCGCGGCGTCGGCGATCAGCGCCTGCGAGCCAGAGATGACACCGGCCACCGCCTGCGCGGCGGTCAGGCCGATATTGACGGCCACGCTGACCAGCGTGCTGCGCCGGCCAGCCCGGTGGCGCGCGTCGGCCTCGGCCGGGCTGGCGGCGGTGGCGTCGTCCGGAAGGCCGGCGGATGCCGGCCGCAGAGGGTTGTGTTCCGATTCCATCGGGTGACTATAGCCCAACATCCGCGATAGGCGGACCGGGCCACGGCGGCGCTGCCGTGCCGATTTCGTAACAGCGCTGGCGAAGTTCTGGTGTCGCCTTTACCGTTACACAGGACGGGAACACCCGGACACTGCAAGGAGGACCCAACGATGGCGATTCGGTCACTTGCCTCGCACAGCACATCCCAGCTGCGCCGCCTGGTCGGACAGATGCAGGCGGAAGTCGATGCATTAGAGAACCTTTCCACCCCTGACGCCGATGCGCAAAGCCGCCTTGGCTATGCCATCGGCCGCCTGCGCGACGGCATCGAGGCGGTCGAGGACGCGCTGCAGTCGCTGCGCGCGCTGCAACAGGTACGGCCCTCGGCGATGAAGGCCCGCCGGCCGACCCGGGTGGCCTAGCCTACCCGCGCCTGCACGCTGGCGCGACCCAGCTCCTTGTTGTCCCCATGGGCCGGCTTACGCCGCCGGGCAATAGCGCAGCGCCCGCGACATGGCCGCGCACGCCGCCGGCACCGGGCCGATGACGGGAATCGGAAAGCGCTGGCCCAGCGCCCGGGCGGCCTCGCCCAGCGGGCCGCCGCCGATGATCACGGCTTGCGCGCCGTCGGCTCGGATGCAGGTATCGACTGCGCCCGCCAGCAGGTCTTCCTGCTGCTGCGGCGCGCCGCCCAGCGCGCGCGGATCGCCCTCGGTGAAGCGCGTGCCCGTGAACAGCTCGTCCAACCCCTGCCGGCGCACGCTGGCGCTGATCGACGCCGCCAGCCGCGGCGTGGTGGTGGCGATGCCGAAGCGCCGCCGCCCGGCCGCGGCCGCGTGCATCGAGGCTTCGCCGATACCCACCACCGGCACTGACAGCTGCGCGCGCAGGGCCTCGATGCCGGGGTCGCCGAAGGCGCCGACGATCACGCCGTCGGCACCGCCGGCCAGGCGCAGCATGTCTGCATCACACATAGCCTCGGCGGCGACGGCAAGGTCGTCTTCATCGATGATCATCGGCGCCCCGCGCGAGACCGTCGCGCCGACCACGGCCGGCGGCGCGGCCATGGCCTGCGCGAACCAGGCGCGCGCGATCTCGACCATCATCTGCGTGGTGGCACTCGACGTATTCGGGTTGATCAGCAGGATGTGGCTCATGGATGTCTCTTGAGATTCAGGATTGCCAGCGCAGGGACATCGCCAGCGGGTGGCTCGATTTCCTGTTGGCTTGCATGGGATCGAACAAGGCCCCGGCGGGCGTAGGTTGGCGGCGGCAAAGGCGCGTACGCCTGTGCCGAGGAGTCAACGATAGCGTATGGCGGCTGCCAGCGCGAGATGACGGACAGCGCAGGCGGCAGAAACACAAAAGCCCCGGAAAGCGTTGGCTTTCCGGGGCTTTTGCGCGGGATATCTGGTGGACCGAAGGAGGATCGAACTCCCGACCTCTGCATTGCGAACGCAGCGCTCTCCCAGCTGAGCTATCGGCCCGTGGCGGTTGATTGTAGCGTAATACCGCAGCGCCCTTCAATCCTCTGCGCGGCGCGTGACGGGGCCGCACAATATCAGGCGGCCATGCCCGGATTGCCGTCCATGCCGCGCACGCGCGGCAGGTTCAGCGGGCGGGCGCTGACTTCCCTGGTGCTGCGCAGCCACTGCGCCATCACGTCCCAGATCGGCGCGCCGCCGGCCTGGCGCGCCTCTTCGGCCACCGGGGCCCAGCCCGCCACCTTGTAGGTCTTGCCGGCTTCCAGCGGCTTGCCGGCCAGGCGCATGTCGCTGATGCGCTTGCCCATGCCGGCGGTCGGATCGATGGTGTACTGCAGCCCGCCCACGCGCACCATGTCGCCGCCCTGCTGGTAGTACGGGTCGGGGTTGAACAGGTTGTCGGCCACGTCTTCCAGGATGGTCTTGATGGTCTCGCCGCTCATCTGCGTCACCGTGGTGTACGGGTAGGTGATGGCGGTCTGGTCCATCAGGTGTTCCATGGTGATGGCCTCGCCCGGCAGCAGCGTGGTGCCCCAGCGGAAGCCCGGCGAGAACGCGATCTGCGCGCCCTGGGCCTGCATCAGGCCGTCCAGGATCAGCTGGTCGAAGGTGCCATTGAAATTGCCGCGGCGGTACAGCAGGCCGCGGTTGACGGCCAGCACTTCGCCCAGTTTTTGCTCATAGGGCGCGCGTACCTTCCTGATCAGCGCGTCCATGGCGGGGTCGGCCGGCAGGTAGTTGGCGAACACCGGCAGCAGCCGGTAGCGAAAGTCCGCGACCTTGCCGCCCTTCACATCAAAGTCCAGCACGCCGAGGAACTTGCCGTTGGAGCCGGCATTGGTCACCAGCGTGGTGCCGCCGGCATTCTTCACCGGCACCGGCGCGGGCATGCCGTCATGGGTATGGCCGCCCAGGATGGCATCGAGCCCGCGCACGCGCGAGGCCAGCTTCAAGTCCACATCCATGCCGTTGTGGGACAGCAGCACCACCGCCTGCGCGCCCTTGCCGCGCGCTGCGTCGATGACCTGCTGCAGGTTCTCTTCCTGGATGCCGAAGGTCCAGTCCGGCACGAAGTAGCGCGGGTTGGCGATGGGCGTGTACGGGAACGCCTGGCCGATGATGGCCACCGGCACGCCGTTGATCTCGCGGATCACGTACGGATCGAACACCGGATCGCCGAAATCGTTGGTCTTGACGTTCTGCGCCAGGAAGGCGACCTTGCCCTTGAAGTCCTTGTCGACGATCTCCTTGACGCGGTCCGCGCCCAGGGTCATCTCCCAGTGCGGCGTCATCACGTCCACGCCCAGCGCCAGCGCGGCGTCGACCATGTCCTGGCCCTTGGTCCATAGCGCGGTGGCCGAGCCCTGCCAGGTATCACCGCCATCGAGCAGCAAGGCGCCCGGCCGGTCCGCCTTCAGCCGTTTCACCAGCGTGGCCAGGTGCGCAAACCCGCCGACCTTGCCATAGCGGCGCGCGGCCTCGTTGAAATCCAGGTAGGTGAACGCATGCGCCTGCGGCGTGCCGGGGCGGATGCCGTACTGGCGCAGCAGCGCGTCGCCGACCAGGTGCGGCGGCTTGCCGGCATAGTCGCCGATGCCCAGGTTGACGTTGGGCTCGCGGAAATACACCGGCCGCAGCTGCGCATGGCAGTCGGTGAAATGCAGCAGGTGGACGTTGCCGAAGCGCTGCAGGTCGTACATGGCCTCGGCGGCCTGCGCGGCGTGCGCGTCTTGATGGGGGAACGTCATGCCGCCGGCGCCGGCAATGGCCAGCACCTGCAGGAACTCGCGTCGGTTCATGTCTCTTCCTGGAATTGGCGCTGGCGGTCGGCCCTGGCGCGGGCGTCCGCCATCGCAAAACTATGGCCGCGCGTACCGCTCCAGCGCCGCCACGTCGTCTTCAAGCATTTCGCCCACTTCCTTCTGCGCCACGCGGCCGCGCGCGTCGATCACGTACAGCTCCGGCAATCCCTTGCGCTTGCCGAACACGGCCTGCAGCTCGGGCGAATCCATCGTCGCCGGGAAGGTGTAGCCGCGCTTCTTCATGTAGTCGGCAGCCTCGCGCGGATCCTTGTCGATGCTGATGGTCAGCACCTGCAGCGGCGTGCCGCGCGTGCGTTCGTAAAGCTTCTGCAGGCGCGGGTTCTGCATCGCGCAGAACGGGCACCACGAGGCCCAGTATTCGACCACCAGCGGCTTGCCGGCCAGCGCGCCAGCGCTGAGCGTGCGTCCGTCGAGCGTGCGCACGTCGGGCAGGCGCACGGTGTCGCCGACCTCCAGCGCTGCCGCGCCAGCTGCGGCGCCGGTCAGGCTGAAGGCCAGCAGCCAGCGCAGCAGCACGGCAGGCGCGCGCATCGGCCTTACTGGTTGACCGGCGAGGCCGGGTCGAGCAGCAGCGCCATCACGTCGCGGATCTGGGCCTCGGTCAGGATGCCCTTGTGGCCAAAGCGCGGCATGTTGGAGCAGGCGGCGTAGGCGCTGGAGTCCCAGATCTTGCCCCAGGTGTACTTGATGACTTCCTGCGAGTTGCCGCGCAGCTTGCCGTACTGGTACAGCGACGGGCCGATATTGCCGAACGAGATCTCGGCCTTGGTCATCTGGTGGCAGGCGTAGCAATTGCCGCCGTTGGTGCCGCCGACCTGGTCGGTGAACTGCATGCCGCGGCCGTTCTGGGCGACCTTTTCGCCTTCCTTCCAGTCGCCCAGCCATTTGTCTTCGGCGGGGTATTTCACCTGCTTGAGCTCGGCCGCTTCGATCTTCTTGGCAAGCTTTGCCGGCACCTTGGTGCGGTCCGGGTACTGGCTGCAGGCCTGCTGCATGCCGTCCTGGTTGAGCACACCCTCGACCGTGACCGGCCCGCGCGACGAGAACGAGTCCTCGATCAGGTGCTTCATATCGGCACCGCTGACGGCGGCGGGCTTGCCCTTGGGCGCGCGGGCCTTGGCGCTGTCCTGCGCGTGGGCGCCGCTTGCCAGCAGGGTGGCCAGGGCCGCGATGGCCAGTGCCTGGTGTTGTCGTTGCATGTTGTCTCTCCCGTACTGGTCAGCGCTTCATCGCCGGACCGTCGTAGGTCCCGCCGTTGGCGTTCTTCGCCAGGAACATGGTCAGCGCGGTGATCACGTCCGAGCCATAGGCGGGTTCGGGAAAGCGCTGCTGGCGCAGGCAGTCGTACAGGCGGTGCTGCATGGTGCGGACCTCGCCCTGCGAGACGCGGTAGGCGGGCCAGGTGGTGTAGGCCGCCTGCGCGCCCTTGTCGGTCAGCAGGTTGGGCAGGTCCTGCAGGCGGATGCGCTGGCCGTCCACCGCATGGCAGGTGGCGCAGGCAAAGTCATAGGCGCCGCCGCGGTAGAAGAACATCTTCTCGCCCAGCGCATAGGTGCGCTTTTCTTCGGGATGGCCGAGCTGCACGTTCATCTTCACGCCGCGCGACTCGCCGGTCAGGTAGGCCACCAGGCGCTCGATCTCGGACGGCTTGCCCGACGACGAGAACGGGTTCTTCGTTGCCTCTTCCCTGGTCAGCCCCTGCAGCGTCATGCGGCAGTAGGCGAGCCGCTGCTCCAGGTCCATCACCTTGCCGGCGTCCTTGAAGTAGCGCGGCAGCTCGGCGTAGGCGCCCTTGGTCACGCCCGGGCCCTTGCCCAGGTCGCATTGTTCCAGCGAGGCGTTCTTCGGGCCGGCCGGCTTCTTCCACAGTTCTTCGCCTGCGGCTTCCCACAATTCGGCGGGATTGCCTTCGGCCAGCATCTGGCGGTACTTGGCGATTTCGTCGGCGGTGCTGCCCTGCGCATGCACGGCGGCAGCTGAGGCCACCGCAGCGGTGGCCGCCGCGGCCAGCGCGGCGCGCCGGGCCAGGCTTCGGATGGTGTTCATGGGGCTTCTCCTCGCGGCCTCGCACCGTGGCGGGCCGTTCTCTCTCTTGTTGCCGGAAGCTACGCCGCCCGGCTCAGGGCTTGATATAGGCGTAGCCTTCTTCGGCCTGCAGGCGCGCAATCTCGACCACGCCGGCCGGTACCACTTTGGCTTCCATCAACAGGCTCGATTCCGCAATCTTGCGTGCGGTCAGCGTGTTGCGGCACACGCGGAACTCCACCCCGGCCGAGGCCAGCGCGCCCACCGGGCCGTCAAAGGTGTTGCCGCGCGCATCCTTGGCGCCTTCGACCAGGAAATCGATG
Source organism: Cupriavidus sp. FW305-27 (assembly GCF_058787995.1). Lineage (NCBI taxonomy): Bacteria > Pseudomonadati > Pseudomonadota > Betaproteobacteria > Burkholderiales > Burkholderiaceae > Cupriavidus > Cupriavidus sp. FW305-27. The sequence continues at coordinate 17,918 of NZ_JBYTAG010000037.1, read as the reverse complement.
CCGTAGCCGAACGCCACCACCACGATCTTCGTTCCCGGCGCGCCGTTCAGGTGGTTGCGCAGGTTGCCCATCGCGCGCACCGCCTGGTCGATGCCTTCCGACAGCTGGTACACCACCTTGATGCGCCCGCCCTTGCCCGCAGCCGGCGCGGCCTGGGCCGCGGCTTTTGCCGACAGGCCGATGGCGGCCAGTGCCGCCGATGCTCGAATAAATGCTCGCCGCATGTTGTTCCTTCCCGCCGGGCCAGTCCCGGCATCCGTCCCGAACCTTAGCAGAGGACGGCATGGCCTGCCGGCCGCGGAACGGCTGTCAGGCGATGGTCGCTTCGTCGGTGCGCTTGTCGCCCTTGTTGTCGATCCAGGTCACTGCGACCTTGTCGCCCTTGGCGCCGCCCTTGAACTTGAAGTTCAGGAACGGGTCCTTCGACACCGCCGGGCCGAACTGGGCGCGGAACACTTCCTTGCCCTTGCACTGGGCGGTCACGGTCTGGATATGCCAGGCCGGCACGGCCTTGCCGGATGCGTCCTTGCGCTGGCCGGTTTCCATGTCGTGCTTCATCAGAATCTTGACGTCAACCACGCCGCCGTTTTCGGTGGCGCGTACGCGCATCGGGTCTGCCATGTGTTTCTCCTGTTGCAGTTTGGGAATCTCGATCCGGGGCGCGGCGTCAGCCGCCGCAGCCGCCCAGCGTGACCTTGATTTCCTTCGATGCCACGTACCACTTGCCGCCGGCCTTGACCGCGGCATGCACGACCGAGGTCTGGCCCATCTTCACGCGCGTGGAGACGAACGGCTCGGTGCCGGCCGGGATGATGAAGTCGGCGGCCAGCGTGTTGGGGTTCTTTTCCACCAGGATCGCGATCTGCTCGGTATCCGGGATGGTGCTGGTCACGGCCACCGGCACCACGGCGCCGTTCTCGGCGATGTCGGGGGCGGTGAAGGTGATGGCGGTGCTTTTCTCGGTGCCGCTGCCGCCGAGCGCCTTGATCACGTCGGCAACGCTCTTGCCGTCAAAGGCGTTCTTGTTCCACTCGGCCGCCTGCGCCTCGCTGATCAGGCCGGTGGCGGCCATCAGCGACAGGACAGCGGTGACCCGCAGCACTTCTCGTCGTTTGGAATTCATGTTTCTGCTCTCCGGCTACTCCGTTCCAGTCGGTCGATGACCGCTTCGGGGATCTGCTTCATGCGGCCGGTACATGGCCGGCCGCTGGTCTGTCCTGGCCGCGCGGCATTCACCGCCCGGCCTGGTGCATCGGCGGACTGCCCGCCTGGTCGGTAAGGCTTACTTGGCGGGGGCGCCAGCCAGCACCCACTCGACCACGGTCTTCAGGTCGGCGTCGTTGAGCGCCGCATTCGCGGGCATCGGCACCGGGCCCCAGACGCCCGAGCCACCGCTCTTGACCTTCTTGGTCAGCGTCGCCAGGGCGTTCTTGTCGCCCTTGTACTTGGCGGCCACTTCCTTGTAGGAAGGTCCGACCAGCTTCTTGTCGACCTGGTGGCAACCCATGCAGGCGTTCTTGTTGGCGATCTCCTGTGCCTTGGCGGCATCGACCGCGTGGGCCGATGCGGCGGCGCCGAGCATCAGCGCTGCGATGACAAACTGCTTCATTGTTAAGCTCTCCAAGCTCTGTAAAGCCGTGGGGACGGCAAAGGCCGCTGGGCCGTACTGCAATGGCTTCGCGGCACACACTGGCCGCCGCCCGGGGGCACTGCGGTGGCCAGTCCGCTATTTTGCCTCAAGAATCCAGCCCACCATGGCCTGCACGTCGGAATCCGGGATCTGTGGCTGCGCCGGCATCGGCACGCTGCCCCATGCGCCCTGCCCGCCTGCCTTGACCTTGCGCGCCAGCGCGCCATGCGCGTCCTGGCCCTTGTACTTGCCGGCGATGTCGGCAAAGGACGGCCCAACCAGCTTGCGGTCCATCGCATGGCAGGCCATGCACTGGTACTGGCTGGTGAGCCGCGCGCCCGGCGCGGCCGGCTCCGAAGGAGCTGATGCAGCACTTTTCGATACGGTATTGCCCGCGGCCACGCCGCGCACCGGGCCGAAGCTCCGCTGCTGCTGCGCCAGTTCGCCATGGGCATCGCGGGCATAATCCGGTATCGACGAGGTAATCGCCACCTTGCCGGCGCAATCCTTCATGCAGGCCGTATTGCGCGTGTCCGGGCGGCCGCGCCCCGGCCACAGGCCGTGGCCGGTGGTCATGCCGTCGCGGTTGGGCATGCGCCGCTGGATCTCGGCGATATTGGCGTCGGACAGCGTGAAGTCGGCCGGGACGACCTCGCCCAGGTGCAGCATATAGGCGGTGACCGCGTAGACGTCGCCCACGCTCAGGCTCTTGGGCGCGTTCCACGGCATGGCGCGGTGGATGTAGTCCCACAGCGTGCTGACGGTGCTGACCTTCATCAGCGTGGTGCGGTACGGCTGGTTGCCGGTCATGCCGGCCACGCGGCCGCGCCTGATGTCTTCGGCGGTGGTGCCGCCGACCAGCGGCGTGAACACCTCGTTGGATTCGCCGAAGTCGCCGTGGCACGACGCGCACTTGCCGTCCCAGACCTTCTGCCCCTGCGCCACCGTGCCGCTGCCCCTGGGCAGGCCCTGGAAGTCCGGGCGCACGTCGATGTCCCACGCGGCGACTTCGGCGGGCGTGGCGGTGCGGCCAAGTGCCGCACGCGCGTCGGCCGTGCCCGCCCACGCCGGGGCGGCGCTGACGGCTGCCAGCACCAGGGCGGCGGCGGTCCTGAGTTCAGCCCACATGGACATTGGACACCTCGCCGCCTGCCGCCACCTGCCAGCTCTGGATAGCGTTGTTGTGGTAGATCGAGCGCGTGCCGCGCACCGCGCGCAGCTGCCCCAGCTTCGGCTGCACATAGCCGGTGTCGTCGATGGCGCGGCTTTGCAGGATGGCGGGGCCGCCGTCCCAGACCCAGTCCAGGTTGAAGCGCGTCAGGCACTTGGACAGCACCGGCGCCTCCAGCCGCGCACTGCGCCAGTTGCGCCCGCCGTCGGTCGAGACATCGACACGCCTGATGCGCCCGCGCCCCGACCACGCCAGCCCGCTGATGTTGTAGAAGCCCTTGCCCACCATCTGCTGCCCGCCCGAAGGCGTGGTGATGACCGACTTGCACTCCTGGATCGAGGTGTACTGGCGCAGCTTGCCGTCCGGCATCATGTCCACGTAGTGGATGGTCTCGTCCTTCGCATTCCAGGGCTGGTCGCCCAGCTCCAGCCGGCGCAGCCACTTGACCCACGACACCCCCTGCACGCCCGGCACCACCAGCCGCAGCGGATAGCCGTTCTCGGGGCGCAGCATCTCGCCGTTCATGCCCCAGGCGACGATGATCTCGTCGGCCAGCTCCATCGGGATGGTGCGCGTCATCGACGAGCCATCGCCGCCTTCGGCCAGCAGGTAGCGGCCGCGGCGCAGGTCGGCGCCGGCATCGTCCAGCAGCACCCGCAGCGGCACGCCGGTGAACTCGCAGCACGACAGCATGCCGTGGGTGTACTGCACAGTGGGCACGGCCACGTTGCCCCATTCCATGCCGGTGTTGGCGCCGCATTCGATGAAATGCATGCGCGACACCGCCGGCAGGCGCATCAGGTCGTCCATGGTGTAGACGCGCGGCGTGCGCACCAGGCCGTTGAGCATCAGGCGGTGGCGGGCCGGGTCGATATCGTGCCAGCCCTGATGGTGGCGCTCGAAATGCAGGCCGTTGGGGGTGATGATGCCGAAGAAGCCCTGCAGCGGCGCGAAGGCCACCGAAGCGGCGGAGACGCGCGTCAGGCCCGGCGACTCGCGCCGCACCAGGTTTTTCTCATGCACGGAGGGCTGCCCGTACGGGCGTGCAGCCACCGGCTGGCCGAGCGAGGTGGCCCACGGCTGCGGCTGCAGGATGGCGGGATCGCCGTCGGCTGCCAGTGCCTGGCGGCCCGCCGTGGCGGCGGCAATCCCCGCGGCCGCGCCCAGGAAGCTCTTGCGCAGGAAGTCGCGCCGCGGCGCGTCCAGGCCGTGCCGGCCGATGTCCTGCTGCAGCGATGCGCTGACGAAGTGCTCGGGCGCGGGCACGATGCGCCCGGGCCGGTTCCGTTCCTGCAAATCGGTCTCCTCCGGCGCGCTCGCCACGGCCCTTGGACCGGTCGGCGTGCCTGTTATCGGGCCGCTGCAGCGGGTGCGGCAGCGATCCGTTTACCGGAAGAGCTGAGCTAGCCTGCGGTGCGCCGCCTGCGCGCCGGGGCTTCGGGTGCCGGCTGTGCCATGAAGCGGTCGACCACGCCGGAGGGCAAGGCGCTGTCCTCCAGCCGGCTCGCCACCTGCACGCAGACCGTGCGGCACAGCTCGATCACGCTTTCGTCCGCAATGGCGTAGAACACCAGGTTCGCCTCCTTGCGGCGCGACAGCACGCCCGAGCGGTACATCGCGTTGAGATGCCGCGACACATTGGTCTGCGACGAACCCACCGTCTCGACCACCGTGCTGACCGGCTTCTCGCCATCGCACAAGGCGTGCAGGATCTTCAGCCGCGTCGGCTCCGCCAACAGGCTGAAGTAGCCCGATACCTTTTCGAATACGCGATCCAGCTCTTCCATGGCATCCAATATATTCGTATATGCGTGAATGCGCATATAGTGTTTACCCGCTGATGCAGCACAGCATAAGTGCGGCGGGAGGATCAGCGGCGCGCCAGCGCCCTGCCCGCCCACAGGCGCTGGCCGAACACATTGAGCAGCAGCCCGGCCATTACCACTGCCGCGCCCGCCCACTGCGCGCCGGACAGGTCCTCGCCCAGCAGCACATGCGCCGACACCAGCCCCACCACCGGCACCAGCAGCGTCAGCGGCGCCACCTGGCTGGCCGGGTAGCGCGTCAGCAGCCGGCCCCACATGGTGTAGCCGAACACCGTCGCCGCAAAGGCCAGGTAGGCCACGGCGAACACGGCCATGCCCGACACATGGGTGACGCTCTGCACGATGCGCGCCGGGCCCTCGACCCACAGCGACAGCAAGGCGAACGGCACGATCGGGATCAGCGCGCCCCAGATCACCAGCCCCAGCAGGTCGACCGGGCCGATCTTCTTGCTGACGATATTGCCGCTGGCCCAGCAGAACGCCGCGCACAGCGTCAGCACGAAGCCCGCCACGCTCATGCCGCCGGCGCTGCCGGCACCGGCCCCGATCAGGGCCAGCCCGCCCGCCGCCACCGCCATGCCCGCGATGTTGTGCCAGCGCACCGGCTCGCCCAGCCACAGCGCCGCAATGGCCAGCGTGAAGAAGGCCTGCGACTGCAGCACCAGCGAGGCCAGGCCGGCCGGCATGCCGACCGCCATGGCGTAGAACAGGAAGGCGAACTGGCCCAGGCTGATGGTGACGCCGTAGGCCAGCAGCAGCCGCCACGGCACGCGCGGGCGCGGCACGAAGAAGATCGCCGGGAACGCCACCAGCAGGAAGCGCAGCGCACCCAGCAGCATCGGCGGCATGTCCGCCAGGCCAACCTTGATGACGACGAAGTTGACGCCCCAGACGCAGACGATGGCGAGGGCGAGTAGACGGTCTCTGGCTTGCATGAGGGGGCTGGGGGGCGCGGCCCGGCACAGTGCCGGACAAAACCCGTAGGGTAGCAGCCCCCGGCCTTCGGGGCATGGCCCGCCCTGCACCTACCCCAGCATCTCCGCCCAAATGCCCTTGGCCCATGCCAGTGCGTAGTCGCCTTCGAGCTGGTTCGGCGCCTCCGACAGCCCGCCCGATCCCGGCACCGTGACCATGGTCTTCTGCGCCGCGTCATAGCGATGCACGCTGGCCACGTGCACCGCCTCGCGGTCGGAGGTGAAGCTGTAGCAGGTGTTGTTGTAGAGCGGCTGCGGGTCGGGTGCCCGGCCCGACAGCAGCGCGACCATGGCCGCGGCCGCGACCTTGCCATGCTGGTTGGCCATATGGCCCGACTTGGGCATCAGCGGCGCGATCTGGATGGCATCGCCGATCACGTGGATATTGGCCGCGGCGCGCGACTCGAAGGTGACGAAGTCCACCTCGCACCACTTGCCATTGGCCGTGGCCAGCCCCGCCGACACCGCGATCGCACCGGCGCGCTGGGGTGGCAGCACGTTGAGCACGTCGGCGCGCTCGTCGTCCTGCACCTCGAACTTGAGCGTGCGCGTGGCGGGGTCCACATCCACCGCGTTGAACTGCGGCCGGTATTCCACCATGCCCGGGTACTGCGACGCCCACACCTTGCGGAACAGCCCGGCCTTGGAGGTGATGTCGGGGTTGGCGTCCAGGATCAGCACCTTGCTGCGCGGCTTGTGCTGCCTGAAGTAGTACGCCACCTGGCAGGCGCGCTCGTAGGGTCCCGGCGGGCAGCGGTAGGGCGCCAGCGGGACGCTGATGGCATAGGTGCCGCCGTCCGGCATGGCCTCCAGCTGGCGGCGCAGCGCAACGGTCTGCGGGCCCGCCTTCCAGGCGTGCAGGACCTGGTCGCCGCCGGGCTGCTTCAGCCCGGGCAGCGCATCGCTCATCATTTCGACGCCGGGCGACAGCAGCAGGCGGTCGTAGGGCAGCGTGGCGCCGCCCGCGAGGCGCACGGTCCGTTTGGCCGGGTCGATGGCCACGGCGGTATCGCGCACCAGCCGCACGCCGTGGCGGCGCACCAGCGCGTCGTACGGCAAGGTCAGGTCCGCCAGCTGCCGGCTGCCGCCGAGCACCAGGTTCGACAGCGGGCAGGAGATAAAGGCCGGATTGGGTTCGACCAGCGTGACCTCGATCGCCTGGCCGCTCCACTCGCGCAGGTAGCGCGCGGCGGTGGCGCCGCCGTAGCCACCACCCACCACCACCACCCTGGCCGGCGCCGCGGCGCGTGCCGACCCGACCCCGACCGAACCCAGTACTGCGGCGCCCGCGGCGCCCAGGAAGCTTCGTCTTTGCATGGTAGTCCCCCGCTGTCAGCGCACCGCGGCGAACCACGCCGTGATGGCCGCGATCTGGTCGTCGCTGTAACCCTTGGCAATCTGGTGCATCACCGTGGCCGGCCGCGTGCCGGCCTTGAAGGCCTGCATCTGCGCGGCCAGTTCCGCCTGCGGGCGGCCGGCCAGCGGCGGGATCGTGCTGCCCGCCGGCGCGCGCCCGGCGGGGCCGTGGCAGCTGGTGCAGGCGGCGGCCTGGCTGCGCGCACGCAGCGCGGCATCGGTGGCAGGGGCGGCGCTGTCTGCCGACAGCGCCGGCTGGGCGCCGCACAGCGCCGCGGCCAGCAGCGCCAGCCGCAGCAACACAGCGGGCCGGGGGAAGATTGTCATGGTCTCGCTCCGTGTAGGGCCGGCGCTGGGTTCCGCTTGGGGGCGGCCGGCGTGGCTACCGTAGCACATCGGGCAGGGACCGTGTGCGGTGAAAACCGCAGAAGGACAAACGGCGTCCGCATGAGCGGACGCCGTCGGAACCGGCCCGGGAAGCTGGGCCGGGCGTGTGCTCAGGGCAGGTTGCGGCCCGGCGGCAGCGTCACCGGCGAAGTCACCGGTGCGGCGACCGGGCTGGTGGTCGCGGTGGTGCCCGTGGCGGCCCCGGCCGGCGCATCGATCGGACCGCCCACGCCCGGCACCGACTGCACCGGCGCCGGCGTGCCGACATTGCCGTCGAACGACGGGTTCTGCGAGGTGGAAGCCGAGTCCAGGCGCGCGCGCTCGGTGTCGTTGACGTAGTCGAAGGCCTTGACCACCTTGGTCACGCCCGAGGCATTGCGCGCCACGTCGGTGGCGCGGTCGCCCTCGGCGGCGGTGACCACGCCCAGCAGGTAGACCACGCTCTTCTCGGTGGTGACCTTGATCGAGTTGGACGGCACGCCGTCGGCGGTCATCAGCAGGGTCTTGACCTTGCTGGTCAGGTAGGCGTCCTGGCTCTGGGTCATGAAGCCCGGCGAGTTGACGACCTCGAGCTCATTGATCACCACGCGCGCATTCTGCAGGCCACGCACATACTGCTCGACCTGCTGCTTGACGGTGTCGTTGCTGGCTTCGCCGGTCAGCAGCACCTTGCGGTTGAACACGGTCACGTTGACGCGGGCCTGGCCGCGGTAGCGCGAGTTGATGGTGTTCTCGGCCTCGAGCTGCAGGCCGCGGTCCACGGTCTGGGTGGCGGCCGGGCGGCGGTCGGTGGCCATGGCCACGCCGGTCCCCATGGCGCCGGCGATCACGGGGAAGCAGCCGGCGAGCTGGGTGGCGCAGACCAGCACGGCCGCCGCGGCCAGGCTGGCGCGGCCAAGGCCGGCGGTGCGGGAAGGATGGCGCGCGCCGGCGCCGTTCCGGGGGGCTTGCGTAGTGGGCAGGTTCGTCATGCGGTCCTTGCTGTGGCTGGATGTTGGGAATGGGAGGAAGGCAGCATCAGGCTTCCCCGAGCAGTGCCTCGTCGATGCCGTCGCACAGGCAATGCAGGGTCAGCAGGTGCACTTCCTGGATGCGCGCGGTGCGCTCGCTCGGCACGCACAGGTGGATATCGAATTCATCGAGCAGGCCGGCGATGGTGCCGCCACCCTTGCCGGTCAGCGCAACCACGGCCATCTCGCGCTGGCGCGCGGCTTCGATGGCGGCGATCACGTTGGCAGAATTGCCCGAGGTGGAAAGCGCCAGCAGGATGTCGCCGGGCTGGCCCAGCGCCTCGACCTGCTTGGAAAACACCTTGCTGAAGTCATAGTCGTTGCCGATCGCGGTCAGGATCGAGCTGTCGGTGGTCAGCGCGATCGCGGCCAGGCCGGGGCGCTCGCGCTCGAAGCGCCCGACCAGTTCGGCGGCAAAGTGCTGCGCATCGGCTGCGGAGCCGCCGTTGCCGCAGGCCAGGATCTTGTTGCCGCTGGTCAGCGCGCCGACCATGCGTTCCACGGCGGCGTCGATATAGGGGGCCATCACCGCCGCGGCCTGTCGCTTGGTCTCGGCGCTGTCTAGAAATTGTTGCTGGATACTGTCGATACTCATGGCTCTGGGGCCTTGTTGTTGCCATTGCGATCCGCGGATCGTACCTTAGGGTCTGCCGCGCATTATGAACCAGCCCCGGCGGCATCCTGGTCAAAGGCATGCTGCAGCCAGTCCAGCCGGCCGGGTTCCAGGGCCACCACGTCGAAGCGGCACGGCGGCACCTGCGCCAGCGTGGCCAGGTAGTGCGCTGCTGCCAGCAGCACGCGCCGCTGCTTGGCCGGCGTGACGCTGGCGGCCGCGCCGCCGAAGCCCCGGCCGCTGCGCTGGCGCACCTCAACGAACACCAGCGTGCCGTCCGGCGCGCGCATGACCAGATCGATCTCGCCGCCTTTGCAGCGATAATTGCGCACCACGGGCTCAAGGCCCTGGCGCCGCAGGTGTGCCAGGGCCCGGTCCTCCGCCTGCGCACCGCGTAGCTGTGTGTTTTGCAACTGCGTGGTGGATTTGAATGATGGCATCAACGGAAGTTCTCAAGCATGAGTGACTGGATCTCCCTGGCGGCCAGCCAGTCCTACCCGGCCGGCACCCTTTATGTCGTGGCCACGCCCATCGGCAACGTCGCCGACCTGTCGCTGCGCGCGCTGCATGTGCTCGGCCTGGCCGACGCCGTGGCCTGCGAAGACACCCGCAATACCGGCCAGCTGCTGTCGCGCGTGGGCCTGCAGCGGCCGCTGGTGGCCGTGCACGAGCACAACGAGCGCGAGGCCGCGGGCCGCATCGCGGCGCGCCTGGCGGCCGGCGAGCGCATCGCCTACGTCTCCGACGCCGGCACGCCGGGCATCTCCGACCCGGGTGCGCGCCTGGTCGAGGCGGTGCGCGCCGCCGGCCATCCGGTGGTGCCACTGCCCGGCCCCAGTGCCGCGGTGGCCGCGCTGTCGGTGGCGGGCGACATGCTCGATGCCGGCGAAGGCCGCTTCACCTTTGTCGGCTTCCTGCCCAGCAAGCCCAAGGCGCGCACCGAGGCCATCGCCCGGCTGGCGGCGCTGGACCACGCCTGGGTCTGCTACGAGGCGCCGCACCGCATTGCCGACACGCTGGCAGCGCTGGCCGCGGGCCTGCCAGGCGAGCGCCGGCTGCTGGTCGGGCGTGAACTGACCAAGCTGTTCGAGGACATCGCTGTGCTGCCCGTGGCGCAGGCGCCGGCCTGGCTGGCCGCCGACCCGAACCGGGCCAAGGGGGAATTCGTGCTGGTGGTGGAAGGCGCTGGCGCCGCAACTGCCGCGGATGGCTTGCCGGATGCCGAGGCCCAGCGCGTGCTGGCGCTGCTGCTGGCGGAACTGCCGGCCAAGCGCGCCGCCAAGCTGGCGGCCGCCATCACCGGCGCCGGCACCGATGCGCTCTACCAGCTGGCGCTGGCGCAGCGCGCGGGGCAGGCAGAGGACTGACGCGGTGCGCGCGTGATCCCGGGATCGGGAGGAGGAAGGTAAAGCAGAGGTGTCAGCGCGCGGCGGCATGCGGCGGCGCTGCCCTGGTCAGCGCCGTGTGCGCTTGACGGTCTTGCCGCCGGCCTTGGTCGACTTGCGCGCCTTGGCGGGCGCCAGCGAGTTGGCCAGTTCCGGCACGGATACGTCGTCGTCGCCGCTGCCGTCGCCGGCCTCGGTGCCGCCGGCATCGATCTGCGGACCCAGCGCGGCCACTTCGGTGCGCGACAGGCGGCGGATTTCGACGTTGGTGGCGCCGCGTTCGACGAAGCCCAGGCGGCGCGCGGCGCCGTAGGACACGTCCAGCACGCGGTTGCCGTGGTATGGCCCGCGGTCATTGATGCGCAGCACTGCAACCTTGTTGTTGCGCAGGTTGCGCACCAGCACCCAGCTGTCGAGCGGCAGCGTCGGATGGGCGGCGGTCATGGCGCGCATGTCGAAGCGTTCGCCGTTGGCGGTCTTGCGGCCATGGAAGCCCTTGCCGTACCAGGACGAAACGCCGCGCTGCTCGAACGTGCCGATGTCGGCGCGCAGGCCGTCCAGCGAGCTGCCGCTGCGGCCATCGTCCGCGTCATAGCCGAACAGGTTCCAGCTGCCGCCGCCCGAGGCGCGCGCGGACTTGTTGTCTGCGTCGGTGCGATCGGTCTTGCCGGCCTTGCCGTTCTTTGCTGCGCGCGTGGGCACGGCGCCAGCGTTGTCGTTGCTTGCGTTGTCGCCTTCAGGGGGCGTGGCACAGGCGGCCAGCACCACGGCACATGCGGTGCATGCGCCGAGCTTGGCCAGCCGTTGCCAGCGCTTAACGAGAGCGGAGATCCGTAACATGGGCGGCAGTCTAACATTGACTCTTTACGACTATCTCTTTCATTTTGTTACGAAATCTGTGCGATTTCGCACGATCATGACCTATCTGCCCGGAATCCCGCTTGTGGCAAGGGATTCCCGCCCGAGACGGGGCTTTCGCGCGGGTAATGCATAAAGCACACGACTTGCATCGCGGGCGGTGAATCGCCGCCCGGCGCTACAATGCTGGGCACCGCCCGCCGTCCGTGCGGGCCACTCCGTGGCGCCCGGCCAGAAGGCGCCCGGCGCACAAGATATCGTCCATGAAAGCCCTGCTCATTCCCGTCACGCCCTTCCAGCAAAACTGTTCGCTGCTGATCGATGAAAGCACCGGCCGCGCCGCGGTCTGCGATCCCGGCGGCGACCTGGATCGCATCCGTGAGGCGGTCAGGGAGCAAGGCGTCACGCTGGAAAAGATCTTCCTGACGCATGGCCATGTCGATCACTGCGCCGGCGCCGCAGCGCTCGCGCGCGAGCTGGATATCCCCATCGAAGGCCCGCAGCAGGACGAGCGCTTCTGGATCGAGCAGCTGCCCGAGCAGACGCGCCGCTTCGGCTTCGGCCACGCCGAGAGCTTCGAGCCAGACCGCTGGCTGGAGAACGGCGACACCGTGCAGTTCGGCAACGAGACGCTGGAGGTCTACCACTGCCCCGGCCACACGCCCGGCCACGTGGTGTTCTTCTCGCGCGCCAACCGGCTGGCGGTGGTGGGCGACGTGCTGTTCGCCGGCTCGATCGGCCGCACCGACTTCCCGCGCGGCAACCATGCCGATCTGATCCGCTCGATCCGCACGCGGCTGTGGCCGCTGGGCGAGGACGTGACTTTCATTCCCGGGCACGGCCCGGTCTCCACCTTCGGCGAGGAACGCCGCAACAACCCGTTCGTGGCCGATCACCTGACCGACGTGGGCTGAGGCCGTGGCCAAGCGACAGGTGCCCGACACCCGCCCGGAGATCTACGTCAGCACCGACGTGGAAGCCGACGGCCCGATCCCGGGCCCGCATTCGATGCTGTCGTTCGCGTCCGCGGCAATGCTGGCGGACAAGACCGTGGTGGGCACGTTCTCCGCCAACCTCGAGACCCTGCCCGGCGCCGCCGGCCACCCGGTGCAGATGCAGTGGTGGCAAACCCAGCCCGAAGCCTGGAGCGCCTGCCGGCGCGACCTGCAGCGCCCCGAGGACGCCATGGTCCGCTATGTCGAATGGGTCGAGAGCCTGCCCGGCAAGCCGGTCTTCGTGGCCTTTCCGGCCGGCTTCGATTTCACCTGGATGTTCTGGTACATGATGCGGTTCGCCGGGCGCTCGCCCTTTGGCTGGGCCGCCCTCGACATCAAGACGCTGGGCTTTGCGCTGACCGGGCGCCCCTACCGCAAGACCGTCAAGGCGGCCTTCCCGGCCGCCTGGATGGATCCGCTGCCGCACACCCATGTGGCGCTGGACGATGCGCTCGAACAGGGTGCGCTGTTCTGCAACATGCTCGCTACGCTGCGTGAGCGCGAGGCCGCACTGGCCAGCCTGGCGTCCGATGCCGCAGCGGACGCTAGCGAGCCCTCACCTTCGTCCGGGCAGCCCTGAACGGTTGCTGCGCCGCGGCAGCCAAGGCGGCATGCCCCTTGCAGGCTTTGCGTTCGCATCCCACGCCAGCGCGCCTATAGTAGAAGCGGATATGGCGTACCGGGCGAAACGAGCCACAGACTATCCGGCGCACTTGCGCAGCCACGCCATATGCCGTTTGAGCCATGTTGCCCGGATCGCGCGGCGCCTGCCGAGGAGGTGTCGATCATGCGTTTTCATACCGACCTGCACTTGAGAGACCTGGCCGGCCGGATCCATTGGCCGCATGCCACGCGGGGCGCCACGCCTATCACCCATCGCCACACCTCGGATGAGGACGCCGAAGTCGCCAAGGCCACGCTATACGTCAGCACGGTGACGCTGGTGGTGCTACTGGTCGTACTGGCGGCCATCGCTTTCGGTCAGGAGGCCATGCACTGGCTGGGTGTTCATTAGACGACCCGCCTGAAGCTGTTTGCCTCAAGCACCGGCCGGCCCCCACCACGTGGGGGCCGGTTTTATTTGGTGCCGTGCATGGGCTGGCTCAGGCCAGCAGCGGCGCCACGTTCTCGGGCGGCCGGCCGATCGCGGCGCGGCGGTTGCGCACCACCACCGGACGCTGCAGCAGGATCGGGTTGTCGGCCACGGCGGCCAGCAGCTCGGCCTCGGTCAGGCCAGGATCGGCCAGGCCCAGATCGGCGTACGGCGCTTCGTTGTCGCGCAGCATCTCGCGCACCGGCACGCCCAGCATGGTGTGCAACTGGCGCAGCGTGGCCAGCGACGGCGGCTCTTTCAGGTATTCCACGATTTCCACCGGTTCGCCCAGCCGCTCGCTGGCGGCCTGGACCAGGGCGAGCGTTTCGCGCGACTTGGAGCAGCGGGGGTTGTGGTAGATGGTGATCATGGCAGGGTCCTTTCTTGTCGTTGCCGTGCCCCGCCCCGGGGCGTTGGCACTAATACGGTGCAAATCAATCCGCACTATATACAAGACACCGGCCCTCGCGCAGCATCACGCTGGTGCAAGTGGCCGGCACGCATCCTGCGTTGCCCCAAGTCCTTGCATAGGGCGCCATTCCCGATGACTTCCACTACCGTTTCCGCCACGACGCCGTCCGCCGGCACGCGCAAACCCTTCACCCTGCGCGACGCCACACCCGCCGACGTTCCTGCCATCCACGCCATCTACGCGCACCATGTGCTGCACGGCCGCGCCTCGTTCGAGGAAACGCCGCCGAGCCTGGACGAGATGCAGCTGCGTTTTGCCGAAGTCCACCGCAAGGGCCTGCCCTACCTGGTCGCCGTGCGCGACGGCGAGGTGCTGGGCTATGCCTATGCATCGTCCTACCGCGCGCGCAGCGCCTACCGCTTCGCCATCGAGGATTCGATCTATATCGACCACCGCCGCGTCGGCGAGGGCCTGGGCCAGGCCCTGCTGGCCGAACTGGTCGCCCGCTGCGAGACCGGTCCCTGGCGCCAGATGGTCGCCGTGATCGCCTGCACCGCCGGCGGCGAAGGCGCCGGTTCGCTGGCCGTGCATGAGCGCCTGGGCTTCCGCACCGTCGGCCGGCTGGAGGCGGTGGGGTTCAAGCACGGGCAATGGATCGATACGGTGCTGATGCAGCGGGTGCTGGGGGTGGGGGCGACGACGCTGCCGGCGTAGGAGGAATCGGCCGCGGCAAGTTCAGACGTGTCCCATGGTCGCGCAGGTGCCCCTGGTATCGACAATGCGTATACTTCGTCATTACAAGGACATTGGACATGCTGGTGTCGGAAGAAGCCCCGTTCATTCTCACGCTGAACCCGCAATTGCGTGACGCATTCATAGCCGAGGCCGCGGCTGAGGGCCTTACCACCTCGCAGGTTGCTGAGGCGCTGGTGCGCGAGTATCTGGCGCGGCGCAGGCAGGCACGCGACGAGGAGGTCCTTTTCCAGCAGATGATTGAGGAAGGCAGGGCTTCGATGCGTGCCGGCATCGGCATTCCGAATGAGCAGGTGGAAGCAGAGTCCGCCGCGTGGTGTGCCGCGATATTGCGGAAAGCTTGAGAACAAGAAAGCAAAGCGCCACGGGGTCTCCGTGGCGCTTTTGCGTTGGCCGACCGCCTGTTGGCGGTCCGGCTCAATCGAAATGACTTACTTCATCAGGTCCGACAGCGCCAGCGCCACCACCTTGGTCGCGCGGTTCAGGTCGTTCAGGCGCAGGTTCTCGTCCGAGTTATGGCCGCGGGCTTCCATCAGCGTGCGCGGGCCGGCGCCGTACAGCACGGTCGGGATGCCGCGCTTGGTGTAGTGGCGCGCGTCGGTGTAGAGCGGCACGCCTTGCACCGGGATCTCCACGCCGAATACGGACTCGGCACGGCTCTTCAGCGCGCCGATCAGCTTTTCCACGCCCGGCAGTTCCGACAGCGGCTCGGCCAGGATGATGCGCTCGACCTTCACTTCGATGCCCGGACGGTCCTTGGCGGCCTTTTCCACCACGGCGCGGATCTCGCCTTCGGCGTCGAAGCCGATTTCCTCGGGGATCATGCGGCGGTCGACGCGGAAGGTCACCAGGTCAGGCACCACGTTGGTATTGATGCCGCCCTTGATCAGGCCGACGTTCAGCGTGGCGGTGTCGATGCCCGGCACCTTCGACTTGCGCGTGGCCAGCTCGGCGCGCAGGCCGTAGATGGCTTGCAGGATGTGGGTGGCGGCTTCGATCGCATCCACGCCCGTATGCGGCATGGCGGCGTGGCCCTGCTTGCCCTTGACCGTCACTTCGACGTGCAGGCAGCCGTTGTGCGACGAGGTGATGCCGTACGAGAAGCCGGCCGAGATGGCGTAGTCGGCCTTGCTCAGGTTGTTGTCGAGCAGGAACTTGGGACCGATGTCGCCGCCGGTTTCCTCGTCATAGGTGAACTGCAGCTCAACCGCGCCGTTGATCCTGGCGCCCTGCTTCTCTGCTTCCATCAGCGCCAGCACGGCGTAGGTGTAGGTGGCGAAGTCAGATTTGGATACTGCCACGCCGCGGCCGTACATGACCGGGCCGTGCTCGCTGTCGGCCACTTCACCGCCGTACGGGTCCTTGGTCCAGCCCAGGCCCGGGGGCACCACGTCGCCGTGGGCGTTCATGGCGATGGTCGGGCCGCCCGTGCCGAACTGCTTGCGCACGATCAGGTTGGTGGCGCTGATCATGCCGGCTGCCTTCACCAGCTCGTCCGGCACCTTGTGCGCCTCCACCGTGAAGCCCAGGCCCTCCAGCAGTTCCTTGGCGCGCTTGCCATGGGCGTCGCAGTCGCCTGCGGGGTTGTCCGAGGGCACCTTGACCAGTTCGGCCAGGAAAGCTTCCTGTTCCGGACGGTGCTGGTCGATGAACTGCGTCAGCGTGGTTTCAGTGGGGTTCATATTGTCTCGTGCGGTCATGACTTGTTCTCTCAACTACGGAGGGGTTCGGGTGGGTTCCGGGGAATCTGCGCTGGCTTACTGCGGCAGGCGGAAGTGCTCGACGAAATCGCTGAACACGCGCGCGGACAGGGCGGCGTCCTCGGCGGTCATGGTTTCGGTGGGATGGTGGCTGATGCCGCCGTTGCCGCAGCGCACGAACAGCATGGCGACGTCGGCGATGGCGGCAATGGCCATGGCGTCGTGGCCGGCGCCCGACGGCAGGTGGCGCACCGGCACGCCCTGGCGGGCAATCGCGGCGGCCCATTGCTCTTGCAGCCACGGGGCGCAGGGAACACTCTTCGCCTCATGGGTCTTGCGCACCTGCGTGCGCACGTTGCGGCGCGCGCACACGCGCTCGATCTCGGCCAGCACGTCGTTGACGGCGGCCTCGCGCTCGGCGTCAGCGCCGGCGCGGATGTCGATGGAGAACACGGCGCGGCCCGGCACCACGTTGGCGGCGCCGTTGGGCACGTTGAACTGGCCGACCGTGCCGACCAGGCCCGGCTTGCCGCCGCAGCGCTTCTCGATATACAGGCCGATCTCGGCCCCGGCCATGGCGGCGTCGCGGCGCATGTCCATCGGCACCGTGCCGGCGTGGCCGGCCAGGCCTTCGAGCTCGACGATAAAGCGGGTGGCGCCGGAGATTGCCGTCACCACGCCCACCGGCAGGTTTTCATTGAGCAGCACCGGACCTTGTTCGATGTGGACTTCGATGAAGGCCGCGACCTTGCTGCTGTCATGCCTGGCGGCGGGCAAGGCAGCGGCGTCGAAACCGGCCTCGCGCATCACCTGGCGCATGGTCTTGCCGCTGTCGTCGACGTTGTCCAGCACGTTGTTGTCGAAGGTGCCGGCGATGGCGCGGCTGCCCAGCAGCGTGGCCTTGAAGCGCACGCCCTCTTCCTCGGCAAAGCCGACCACCTCGATCGCAAACGGGAAGCGCTTGCCCTGGCGGTTCCATTCGGCCACGCACGCGATCGGCAGGATCACGCCGAGGTTGCCGTCATAGCGGCCGCCGTCGCGCACGGTGTCGAAGTGCGAGCCCGTCAGCAGCGCCGGCGCATCGGGCGAAGTGCCCTCATAGCGGCCGATCACGTTGCCGGCGGCGTCGCGCCGCACCGTCATGCCGGCCTGCTGCATCCATTCGGTCAGCTGCGCGGCGGCGCCGTGGTGGGCCTCGGTCAGGTAGGTACGGGTGAGCATGCCGGGCTGCTCGGTGTGGACGGCCAGGGCGTCGGCCCAGGCCATGATGCGCGTGCCAGTCTCTGCGGCGGACGGCGACGGATTTGCTGCCATGCGTTGTCTCCTGCTGGAAGTGCGTGAACGCCGCGGCGGGTGGTCCGGCAAGACCCGCCGGCGTCTGCCGCAAGGCCTGCCGGCGCGGGCGTGGCGCCCGGGCCGAAGCTCTATTCTGTGCGATTCATGTTAGCACAGTGAATTCAAAAATTGCATACAAAAATGATATGCACTATATTCGCTTCCACGTTCAGACAATTTGCCGCGGACAATCCGGTCCGGACAGGCGATTGCGTGGATTCCGCCTCAACAGGGGGGCCATCCGCGAAGTGGCGCGCTCCCGACCCGGAAGCCAGCACGGAACGTAAGGCCGGCAGCCACCCGCCAGTAGAGCAGTACGGGGCCGCCGGTGATTCCTGGATCAGATGGGCCAGCCAGCGCCAGCCAATGGACAGGCGCCGGACCGGCCCGGTACGGAGACAACCATGCAGCATGCAGTTC
>NZ_JBYTAG010000036.1:0-71942 GCF_058787995.1 Cupriavidus sp. FW305-27 | reverse complement strand
GGTGCGTTGCTTTGGTCCAGCACCTTGGTGAAGGGCTTGGTCCAGTGCAGCAGCTCGCGCGCGTGGCGCGCCCAGAAACCTTCATAGTCACGCTCGGCTTCGTCGCACAGCGCCTGGTAGGCCTCCATGCCGGGGATCGCGGCCTTGGCGCTGGCGTGGCGGGATGGCGGGAACATCCGCCCTTCGTGCACGACGGATTGAATGCTTGTCATGAAAGCTCGGAAACAGGAATGCGGCGCAGGACAGCGCCGCCTGAAAACAAAGCAGCCGCCTGCTCAGGCGGCCAAATCCGGGGTGGTGGTGCCGGAGAACCCACCTGGCCCCGGCTACCGGAGACACCAGCAGAGACTACGCGCCGGGGCAGGCAGCGCAGGGACGAACTGCGCTGCCGCCCCGGGCGCACGGGCCACCGCCGCTTACCACGGCAGCGAATACGTCTTGGTATTGGTAAAGCTCTTCATCGCCTCCAGCACGCCTTCCTTGTAGCCCAGTCCGGAATCCTTGATGCCGCCGAACGGCGTCAGCTCCAGGCGATAGCCCGGCACCTCGCGCACATTGACGCTGCCGACCTTCAGCTCCCGCACGAAGCGCGTGATGTAGTCGAGCCGGTTGGTGCAGACCGACGACGACAGCCCGTACGCAGTGCCATTCGAGATGCGGATCGCATCTTCAATGTCCCTGAAGCGGATCACCGGCGACACCGGCCCGAAGGTCTCATGCCTGGCCACGGTCATTTCGGGATCGACATGATCGAGCACCGTCGGCGAGTACAGCGCACCGCGGCGGATATTGCCGTAGCGCAGCGTGGCCCCGGCGGCAATCGCTTCATTGACCACCGCCTCGAACTGGATCGCCGCGGCTTCGTCGATGACCGTGCCCATGTCCACCTTCGGGTCCATGGGGTCGCCATAGTTGAGCGCTTCGGTCTTCGCCACCAGCAGGTCGACAAAGCGGTCCGCCACCGACTCATGCACCAGCATGCGCTTGATCGCCGTGCAGCGCTGCCCGGAGTTCTTGTACGAGCCGCTGGCGGCCAGCGTGGCGGCCTCTTCCAGGTCGGCGTCTTCCATCACGATGATCGGGTCATTGCCGCCCAGCTCCAGCACCTGGCGCTTGTAGGTGGCCGTGGCGGCGATGTACTTGCCGATCGGCACGCCGCCGGTGAAGGTCACCAGGTCCACATCCGGGTGCGTCAGCATCTCGTCGGCGATCTCGCGCGGGTCGCCGGTGATGACCGACAGCATCTGCGGCGGCAGCCCGGCCTCATACAGGATATCGGCCAGCAGGTAGGCCGCCAGCGGCGTCTTCTCGCTGGGCTTGAGCACCATGCGGTTGTTGGTGGCCACCGCCGGCGCCACCTTGTGGATCACCTGGTTCAACGGGTGGTTGAACGGCGTGATCGCGGTGATCACGCCCAGCAGCGGCTCGCGCAGCGTATAGACCTTGCGGCTCTTGCCGTGGTGGGTCAGGTCGCACGAGAACACCTGGCCGTCGTCGACCAGCGCCTGGTTGGCGGCAAACAGCAGCACGTCGGAGGCGCGGCCCACCTCGTACAGCGAATCCTTGCGGCACAGGCCGGATTCCAGCGTGATGGTGCGCGAGATCTCGTCCAGGCGCGAGGCGATGATCTCGCCCGCGCGCATCAGGATCTTGTAGCGTTCATAGCGCGTCAGCGTGGGCTGGTAGTCGCGCGCGATGCGGTAGGCGCGGCGCACTTCGTCGAGCGTGGCCTTCGGCACGGTGGCGATGACTTCGCCGGTGTACGGATAGGTCACCTCGATCACGTCTTCGCGGTAGATCTTCTCGCCGGCGATGCGCAGCGCTTCGTGGCGGATTTCGGCAATGGCTTGCAATGCGGTCATGAGCTTGCCCTCTCGGGTCTTGAGCAGTGTGTGGAAGGAGATGCAGCCGTCGCGGGCGGGCCGGCAAGGCGCCGGCCCGGCGCGCTCAGCGGCGGATGAAGGCCGCGATCACGGCGCTGATGATGCAGCTGGTTGCCACGATCGGGAACACCAGCGAGGTATTGCCGGACTGGTCCAGGATGCGGCCGATCAGGGGTTCGCCCAGGCCTGCGAGCAGGTACGAGAAGAAGTTCAGGATACCGGTGGCGGTGCCGGCCCGCTTGGCGCCGACCAGGTCCGGGCACAGCGCCCAGAAGGACGAGGCGGGGCCGTACACGAAGAAGCCGGCAAGGAACAGCGCGACGATCGCGCCCATGCCCGTGGGCAGCTGGTACATGATCATCGAGGCAATCGCACCCAGCACCATGTAGAGCATGATGGCCTTGCTGCGGCTGGAGCCGAACAGGCGGTCGGAAATCCAGCCGTTGGACAGCGCGCCGAAGGCCATGCCCACCGGCAGCGCCACCGAGATCCAGGCCGGGTCGATCAGGGTCTCGGCGCTCTTCCAGTTCTTGCCCAGGAAGTGGACCGGCACCCAGACGATCAGGCCATAGCGCGCGGCATTCTGGAAACCGATCGACAGGCCCGCGATCAGAAGCCGCGGGTTGCGCAGCACGGCCTTGTAGCGCGACCAGGAGCTTTCGCCGGCATCGGTCTCGACTGCGGTGGCCTTCTCCGCACCCTCGGCCTTGGCAACGCCGGTATCGGGCGACTTGAAGCCAAGGTCTTCCGGCCGCTCGCGCACGATCAGGAAGAAGGTGATGCCGCCAACCAGCATCAGCAGCACCGGCAGGCGGAAGATCCAGCGCCAGTCCAGGTGCAGGATATTCACGACCACGATCGAGGTGACGAACGACAGCACCGAGGCGCAGCCGGCCGCGAACACGTAGAAGCCGTAGACTTTGCCGCGCTCTTCGGCGCCCCACCAGTTCGACAGCAGCCGGCTGCCGGGCGCCCAGCCAAGGGCCTGGAAGTAGCCGTTGATGCCCCAGGGAATCGCCAGGCTCTTGAAGCCGACGGCGAAGCTGACCACCCAGTTGGCCGCGCACGACAGGATCGCGCCGGCGGTCATCACGCGGCGGCCGCCGAACTTGTCACCCAGGTTGCCGTTGATGGCCTGCCCGATGGCGTAGCACCACAGCAGGCAGGTGGAGGCCCAGCCCAGCGCTTCCTTGGAAAGCCCGAATTCCTGCTGGATGCCGGGAATGGCGAAGCCAAAGGTCTGCCGCCCCGTGTAGAAGAAGAAGTAGCAGAACATCGCGGCCAGCAGCATGCGCCACTGGGCGCGCCGGAACGAATGCTCGGCCGGAGCGACGAACGCCCCTGCCTGGATGCGATCGGCAGTTTCCATTTTTGTCTCCTCTTGTATTGTCGGCCCGTATTGCGGGCTCGTGTTGGCCGGCTGCACCCGTCGGCCGGGGGTCGTGCTACTAGGCCGGCACAGCGCCGATGAAGTTCTTGCCCCGGGCGCCGTCCAGCGCACGCGCGATCATGGCGCCGGCCTCGTCGTCGGAGACGCCGTAGTCGGCAAACTCGGTCTTCACGCCCAGGTCCTGCAGGAAGGCGCGCAGCCGCTGCTGCCCGTCGCCCAGCACCGGCCCGAACAGCCGCTGCAGCGTGCGGTCGCGGTCGGGCCGGCGTGCCCACGCCTTTTCAAGCACCATCGGCAGCGTGAACGAGCACGCGATGCCGTGCGGCAGGCCATGGCGCAGCGTCATTTCGTAGGAGATGGAGTGCGCAAGTGCCGTCTTGGTATTGGAGAACGCCAGTCCGGCCTTGAGGGCGGCCAGCGCCATGCGCTCACGCAGGCCAATGTCGTCCAGGTTGCGCACCAGTTCCGGCAAGGTGTCGAAGATGTCCTCCACCGCCGAAATCGCGAAGGTGTCGGAAACCGGGTTGGCGTTGACGTTCCAGATCGATTCCAGCGCGTGGGACAGGGCATCGAGCCCGGTGGAGATCGTGGTGCCCCGCGGCACCGACATCATCAGCTCCGCATCCACGATGGCCGCTTCGGGCCAGGTTGCCTGCAGATGAAGCGAGTACTTCTTCTGGTTCGCGGCGTCCCAGATGGTGGCCCAGGGCGTCACTTCGCTGCCGGTGCCGGCAGTCGTCGGCACCGCGATCAGCGGCTTGACCTGCGCCGGCGTGAACGCCTTGCCGGTCGCCAGCAGGCTGATCAGCGAATCGAACCGGCCCGACCTGGTCCCTACCATCAACGCCTTGGCGGTATCGATCGCGCTGCCGCCACCGACCGCAACGATGGCGTCGCAGGCGTCGGCGTCTTCCCAGAAGCGGTTGTACAGGCCGGACAACTGGGCGACATCCGGGTTCGGCTGCACGTCTTCGATCAGCCCGGCAAGGTCTGCGCCCAGCAGGGCTTCAAGCCGCGCCACCAGTCCCAGCGCACGCGCTTCGGGAAAGGTCACGACGACGACGCGCCGGCCGTGCAGCAGGGCCGGGAGCCGGTCAAGGCTGCCAGCCCCGCAATGGATCGACACGGGGTTGTGGTAGGCATGGTTCATGGGGTCTCCTCACTTCTTTTCTGGGTAGCCTGGGCGGCGGCTTGAGCCGCGTTTCCTGGTGGCTGAAGTTTGGGAGACGCCAAACCCCCGGTCCAATCGCATCTTTGACGGCGAGGTGCGCCAAAACCGATGGATCGCCGGCACGCTGCCGGCCTCGGGGAAACCCTGTACGCAACGGCACGCGTCTGTGGGAGACTCGCCGCACACGCCGCGCAGAACGGCGGCCAGCTCCCATCGAGACCCCATGTTCCACCAGTACTACAAGTCGATCCGCTGCTTCCATGCGGTCGCCCGGACGGGCGGCTTCACTGCCGCGGCGCAATACCTGCATATCGGGCAGCCGACCGTGACCGACCAGGTCAAGGCGCTGGAGACGCGCTTCGGCGTGGAGCTGTTCCTGCGCGCAGGCCGCACCGTGCGCCTGACCGACACCGGCGAGCGGCTCTACGCCATCACCCAGGGCTTGTTCGGGCAGGAAGCAGAGGCCATGCAGTTCCTGCAGAGCGCGCACAAGCTCAAGACCGGGCTGGTGCGCGTGGGCGCGGTGTCGCCGCCGATCGCGCTGGGGCTGGCGCGTAGTTTCCGTTCCACCCATGCTTCGCTGGAACTGACGGTCACCATCGGCTCGGAAGCCTCGGTGCTGCGCGGCCTGCAGGATTTCGATATCGACGTCGGCATCCTGGCCGAGCCCGATCCGGTCGATGGCCTGCATATCGCGCCGTATCGGAGAGAGCGCATCGTTGCCGTGATGCCGGCCGGCCATCCGCTGGCCGCGCGCGCTTCGATCACGGTGCAGGAGGTCGCCGGCGAAGCCGTGATCCTGCGCGAGCCGGGCTCGAAGACCCGGCTCCGGGTTGAACGCGCGTGCGCACAGCATGGCGTGGCGCTGAACTGCGTGATGGAGATCAACAGCCGCGAGGCCATCCTGCATGCAGTGGCCAATGGCATGGGCATCAGCTTCGTCACGCAGATCGAATGCATCCCGCTGCCGGGCCTGCAGGTGGTGCCGGTCGACGAGCCGCTGCTGTCGATCGATTACTCGCTGTGCTGCCTGGAGGTGCGCAAGGAGCGGCCGCTGATTGCGGCGCTGTTCGCGGTCGCGCTGGGCTAGTGTCCTGTTCCGCAGATAGCTTGCCAACGTGAAATCGTCCAGTTGGTCGTCAGGCTAGGCGCGAGGAGGCGCCATAGCCGTAGCTATGGCAACGACGAGCAGCGACGCATGGCGGCCAACTGGGCGATTTCATGGCAAGGTATCTGCGGAACAGGACACTAGTACCCCGCCGTCATCCGCCCCAACCTGCCTGCACAAGCGTAGCCACGCCCACGCCGACCAGGACGGCCCCGGTAAGCCGTACCGCAAGCCTGGCCACGCGCGCACCTGCCGGCATCCATCGTTCGAGCGTCATCGCCAACATCACCGCTGCCATCACGCGCAGGTCCATCACGCCCATGACGAGCAATGCCGCGGTCAGGCCCGCACAGCACCGGGTGCAGTGCAGGCCCAGCCGCAGGCCATGGCGCCACGCCAAGCCGGCATCCGCCGGCAGTGCGCGCGTGCGGCCCGCTGCGTTGGTGCAGCAGGCAAGCTGCCGTGCTTTCCACGGGGTGAACTGCAGCACGCCTGCCATCACCAAGACCACCGCCGTGGCGAGCGGAACCGCGCGCGCCAGGCCCTGCGCCTGCACGGCTATCGCCGCCAGCGCAGCGCCAACCGGGAAAACGGCGAGGCCCACCATGCCCCACACGAAGAAGTAGCCGGCGCCCGCCAATACCGTCGACATGCCCGGGCGCACCTGCCCTGCCGTCGCCAGGGCCTGGCGGTAGCGCCACAGCATCGGTGCCAGTGAGGGCAGCATCATCGGCACCATCATGGCGATCCACATGCCGAGGAAGGCCATTGCCGTGCGGGCCCAGGTCTGGCCGCACATCCGCATCCACGCCATCGACATGGTCCAGCCGCCGGGCATCGGCATCGCGCTCATCGCCGGCATGGATGCATGCCAGGCGAGTGTCGCCGCCCCGCCGGCGATGAATAGCACGGCCACGATGCCAAAGAAGGCAAGGCGCGGGCCGGCGCCGCGTGAGCGCGCCAGCCTGTGCGTGGTGAGTACGATGGACATGGAATGCCTCAGCCCTGCTCGTATTCATCGTGCCGGCGCCACCAGACCCCGGCCTCGTTGCGTCCGCGCGGTGCGCGATCCAGCCACTGGTACATGCCCCACAGGCCATCCAGCCCGCGCGCATAGGTGGAATAGGTGTGGTACACAACGCCATCTTCCAGCGCGAAGGCGCTCATGCCCGGTCGGTCGCGCTGGTACGTTGCGGCATCGGTGCCGCACATGGCAGCAAACTGGGCCTCGGCCGCTGCGCCGCCGGCCTCCAGTTCAGGTCGCCAGGCGAATGCCGCCTCGCGCCGGTAGTTGTAGTCGATATCGCCCTGGCGTTGTTGCGCTTCGCTGAACCAGACGTTGAAGTCCGTGTTGAAGTCGCTGCCCTGCGACGATGCCCACGGGAAGGTCCAGCCCATGCGCCGCTGGTACGCCTGCAATTTCGCCAACGGTGCCCGCGACACCGCGGCCAGCGTGACGTCGTGATGCGCCAGGTGGACGGCAAAGCCGTCAAACCCGTCCGCAATCGCGGAGCAGGACGGGCACCCTGCCTGGTAGTCCGGGCCGAACATGAAGTGGTAGACCAGCAGTTGCGAACGTCCCTGGAACAAGTCTGCCAGCGAGGCGCTGCCCGCCGCGGTCTCGAAC
Organism: Cupriavidus sp. FW305-27; assembly: GCF_058787995.1. Classification (NCBI taxonomy): domain Bacteria; kingdom Pseudomonadati; phylum Pseudomonadota; class Betaproteobacteria; order Burkholderiales; family Burkholderiaceae; genus Cupriavidus; species Cupriavidus sp. FW305-27. The sequence continues at coordinate 64,763 of NZ_JBYTAG010000036.1, read as the reverse complement.
CGGTAGGGCTTGTCGATTCGAACCCACGGCAAGGCCTGGCGCTGCCGTGCCAGTTCATCGCTGCGTCGGGTGAGATCCTTCTCGGCCTCGAGCAGTTCACGCCGCGCGGCCAGCCATGCTTCACGGGTTCCGGTGCTGTGTGTGGTCATCGTGCATCCCTCCGTTGGTTGGTGTTCGTGTGCTAGATTAGGCGCCGGCTTCCAACGGTGGGAGTGACAAGTGTGGCGGGATTTCTGGCGGGATTCGGATGGACTCACGCATTGCCGCCGCGGCGCTCGCGCTTGCCGCGGGTGATCCGCTTGGCGCGCTGAACCGGGTTGCCCTGCGCGACGATCCGCCGGCGCTGGCGTTGCGCGGCATCGCCATGGCGCAACTGGGCGACTTTATCCGCGCCCGGGCACTGTTGCGCAGCGCGGCGCGCGCCTTCGGTCCGCGCGAAGCCGTAGCGCGCGCCAGGTGCGTGGTGGCCGAAACGGAAATCGCCTTTGCCTCGCGCGACCTGGGCTGGCCGGCAAAGACGCTGGACCGTGCGCGCGCCACCCTTGAAGCGCACGGCGACTGGGTCAACGCCGCCCATGCGCGGTATCTCGCGATCCGGCGGCTGCTGCTGATCGGCCGCATCGACGACGCCGAGCAGGCGCTTGCCGGGCTTGACCCCACTCCCTTCCCGCCCGCATTGCGCACAACCCATGCCCTGATCGTGGCGGGCATCGCGATGCGGCGCGTGCAGACCCGGCCGGCGCGCACCGCGCTGGCACAGGCCGCGCACGCGGCGCAGCGCGCCGGCATTCCATCCTTGCGCGCCGAGGTCGAAAGCGCGGCCCAGGCGCTGCACAGCCCCGCGGCACGCCGCATCGCGCGCGGCGAGGAACGGCCGCTGCTGCTTGAGGAAGTCGAAGCGCTGCTGGCATCGAAAGCGCTGGTCGTGGACGCGTGCCGCTATGCCGTGCGCTGCGCAGGCACCACGGTCCCGCTCGCCAGGCGGCCGGTGTTGTTCACGCTGGCGCGCGCGCTGGCCGAGGCCTGGCCCGCCGACGTGCCCCGGGACACGCTGATCGCGCACGCCTTCCGCACCAGGCACGCCGATGCATCGCACCGCGCGCGGCTGCGTGTCGAGATCGGGCGGCTGCGCGCGGTGCTTGGCGCATTTGCCGGCGTCACGGCAAGCGGGCGCGGCTTCGCGCTGGTGCCGCACCGCGCGCGCGAGGTGGTGGTGCTGGCGCGGCCGGTGGAAGAGAAGCACGCGGCAGTGCTCGCCTTGCTGGCCGATGGCGAGTCATGGTCCAGCTCCGCTCTCGCGCTGGCGCTGGGCGCCAGCCAGCGCTCGGTGCAGCGGGCACTGGAAACGCTGGCGGCAGCCGGCAAGATCCAGTCCCTTGGCCACGGGCGTGCGCGCCGCTGGATGACGCCGCCGGTGCCGGGATTCACGACGACCTTGTTACTCCCCTCGCCGCTGCCGGTTGACTAGCATGTAGCCATCCCCAAACCAAAAGGATGACAGCATGAAACGATCACAAGCCGAAGTGCTTCGCGAGTATGGTCCCTTCCCCGGCGTCGAGAACGTCCACGGTGTCAGCTATGACGGCCAGCGGGTCTGGTTTGCCAGCGGAGACAAGCTCAATGCCCTGGACCCGGTCACCGGCAGGACGCTGCGCTCGCTCGATGTCGCCGCCCATGCCGGTACTGCTTTCGACGGCCAGCACCTGTACCAGATTGCCGAGGACCGGATCCAGAAGATCGATCCGCAAAGCGGCCGCGTGCTGGCCACGATCCCCGCGCCGGGCGGCGGCGGCGACTCGGGGCTTGCCTGGGCCGAAGGCACGTTGTGGGTGGGCCAGTACCGGGAGCGGAAGATCCACCAGGTCGATCCGCAGACCGGTGCGATCCTGCGCACCATCACGTCCGACCGCTTTGTCACCGGCGTCACCTGGGTCGATGCCGAACTCTGGCACGGCACCTGGGAAGGTGACCAGAGCGAGCTGCGGCACATCGACCCGCAATCGGGCGCGGTGCTGGAATCGGTCACCATGCCGGCCGGCGCGAGCGTGTCGGGGCTGGAGTCCGATGGCGGCGACCAGTTCTTCTGCGGCGGCGGCAACAGCGGCAAGATCCGTGCGGTGCGCCGGCCCCGGCCAGCCGGGAAGCGCCCCGCCGGCGGCGCGGGCAAGTAGCCGGCATTCACCCTGAGCGGACTCGTTTTCACTATTCCTTACAGACAAAGGCGCTGCCACCATCTATTCTCCTGTCGCAAACGGAATCCCCCACAACAAGGAGAATGCGATGAAATCCGCTCTGGCCCTTCTGGTCGCCTGCAGCGCACTGCTGGGTGGCTGCGTGGTAGCCCCTTATGACACCTACGGCAGCGGCCCCCAGGGCTGCCCGCCGGGGCAGGCAAAGAAGGGCAACTGCCGCGTCGACCCGTACGGCAACGAGTCCTTCTGCCCGCCGGGACAAGCCAAGAAAGGCCGCTGCTGAGCCAGCGCCCGGCGCCGCACTGACCGGCCGGCCCCGCCTGCCCCCGGCACCAGCCGGTGTTGCACGGGCCGGCCTGGCGGACGGAGAATGGCCGGATGCGGGCATCTCGTCCGCAGGAGAGCGCCATGCAATCACGCACGCCATCCCGGTGTATCGGCGAACTGTGCGTCGCCGCTGTCGTGCTCGGCTCGCTCGGAGCCTGTGCGACCTTGCAGCCGGAACAGACCGGCAAGCAAATGATCGGCAGCCCGGAAAGTGCCGTACGCAGCACATTCGGATCCCCCACCGAGACCTACCGCCTCGCCGACGGCACCAGCCGCTGGATCTGGTCGCGCCAGCCCCTTGGCCATCAGGTCTATGCCGCCGATTTCGACGCCGGCGGCAAGCTCACCAACTATCGCCAGATGCTGACCGAGACGGAGATCTACCGCGCCCAGGTCGGGACCTGGACCAAGAAGGACGTGCAGGAGCACTTTGGCCTGCCGCGCGAGCCCATCCAGTACTACCCCCTGATGAAGCGTGAAGCCTGGTCCTGGCGCATGTACAAGGATGGCTTGCAGACCGCGCATTTCAGCTGCTACTTCGATGATGCCGGCGTGCTGCGCCAGACCATGATCATCGTCGACCCGCTCGGCGGCGACGCGCGCCACTCGCGCTGAAGCGACGCCAGCGAGGCAGCCGGTGCCATTGCCGGCAGCAGGGACTCCCCGGTCCACGGGCTTTTTTGCGCGCAGAATGGTGGCGATGCGGCAAGCGCCGCCAACCCTCCATGCGGAAAACAAACGTGACCACTGCGATCCTGCTCGAGAACATCCACCAGAGCGCCAATGCCCGGCTGGCTGAAGCCGGCCTGCAGGTCGAGCGCCGCACCGGCGCCCTGGCCGGTGCCGAACTGCGCCAGGTGCTGGCCAGCCACGACGTGGTCGGCATCCGCTCTGCCACCCACCTGCGCGCCGACGACATCCGCAGCGCGCCCGAGCTGCTCTCGATTGGCTGCTTCTGCATCGGCACCTCGCAGGTGGACCTGGAAGCCGCCACCACGGCCGGGATCCCGGTGTTCAACGCGCCCTTCTCCAACACCCGCTCGGTGGCCGAGCTGGTGGTGTCGGAAGCGGTGATGCTGCTGCGCCGGATTCCGGAGAAGAACACCCTGGCACACGCCGGCAAGTGGGCCAAGGGCGCCGCCGGCGCGTTCGAGGCGCGCGGCAAGACCATCGCCATCGTCGGCTACGGCAATATCGGCTCGCAGGTGGGCGTGCTGGCCGAATCGATGGGCATGCGCGTGGTCTACTACGACGTGCTGGCGCGGCTCTCGCACGGTTCCGCGCGCGCCGCGGGATCGCTGGAAGAGGCGGTGTCGCAGGCCGAAGTGGTGACCCTGCATGTGCCAGCCACGCCGCGCACGCGCAATATGATCGATGCGCGCATCCTGGCCGCCTGCAAGCCGGGCGCGATCCTGATCAATGCCTCGCGCGGCAGCGTGGTGGACATCGCCGCGCTGGCCGCGGCGCTGCGCGAGAAGCGCCTGGGCGGCGCCGCCATCGACGTGTTCCCGGAGGAGCCGAAGACCAACAACGATCCTTTCGTCAGCGAACTGCAGAACATGCCCAACGTACTGCTGACCCCGCACGTGGGCGGCAGCACCGAAGAGGCGCAGGAGAATATCGGCACCGAAGTGGCGGCCAAGCTGGCGCACTTCCTGGCCACCGGCGGCACCATCGGCGCCGTCAACTTCCCCGAGGTCGATCCCGGCCCGCTGCACGCGCCGGCGCGGCTGCTCAATGTGCACGGCAACGCGCCGGGCGCCCTGGCGGCACTGAACACGCTGCTGGCGCAGGAAGGCGTGAATATCACCGGCCAGCACCTGCAGACGCGCGGCCACACCGGCTATGTGGTCACCGACCTCGACCGCGTGCCGTCAGACCAGCTGATGCAGGCGCTGCGCACCCATGCAGGCTTTGCCCGCTCGCGGCTGATCCTGCGATAGGGCAGCGGCCGTCCCCAGGCTCAATTGTCACAGAAGTGTCATAACTCTTAAGAATGTTCTGAAACCGTCGCTATGATGAATATGGCCCACGCGCGGATCCGTGGGCCTGCACTGTGCCGGTTCTCAGAGGCGCCCTGTCTCGGCGCCACGCTGACAATAAGAGAGAGGGGTAGTCATGAAAACGGTCGAACTCAGCAGGAAGGCCGCCGGCGTTGCCGGCCGGCTGGTCGCAGTGGGCGTTCTGGCAGCCGCGGGTATCGGCACCGCTGCCGCGCATACCGGCACCATTACGTTCCTTGGGGGAATCTCGTACCCGTCCTGCGGCTTCCGTCCGTCCGCCGGACAGTTGCAGGCGAGCTGCCAGCAGCCGTCGGGGCAGATCGTCTCGGCGCCGTTGCCGTTGTCGCCTGCCCGGATGACCGGGCAAGCCCGCATCGGCGTGGCAAGGCTGGACGTCGAGCCCGCCCGTGCCGGGCAACGCGGCACGCCGGACGCGTACGTGGTGGTAGTGACCTACCAGTAAACGCGCGGCAGGCAGGCGCCCGCACCAGCCGGCCCTGCCTGCCGCCATGCCCTGCCGGGGCCGCGTCAGTCCAGGCGGATATTGGACGCCCGGATCGCTTCAGCCCAGTAGGTCTGCTCCACCTTCACGACATCGGCAAAGGCCGCGGGCGAGCTTCCCTTGACGATGATGCCGAGATCGACCAGCCGTGTGTGCAGCTCGGGGTTGGCCAGCACGCGGTTGACGTCGGCAGACACCTTGTCGACCACGGCGCGCGGCGTCGCCGCCGGCGCGAACAGGCCCAGCCAGCCCTGGCGCTCCAGCCCGGGCACGCCCGCCTCCCGGAAGGTCGGCACCTCCGGCAGCAGCGGCGAGCGCGACTGCCCGGCCACGGCGACCACCTTGAGCTTGCCGGCGCGCGCATGCGTGCGCGCGGTGACCGCGGCCACGATGCCGGCGGGCAGTTGTCCGCCAAGCAGGTCGTTGACCAGCGGGCCCTCGCCCTTGTAGGGCACGTGGGTCAGTTCAACCCTGGCGTTGCGGCCGAAGACCTCCATCTGCAGATGCCCGCTGGAACCCAGCCCGTAGCTGCCATACGGCAGCGGCTTGCCCAGCTTGCGGATGTAGTCGATCAGTTGCTTCACGTTGGCCGCCGGCACGTCGGGCTGCACCACCAGCGCCAGGTTGGAGGTCGCCAGCTCAGAGATCGGCGCGAAGTCACGCACTGCGTTGTAGTTGGCCTTGCTGTACAGCAGCGGCGCCTGGACCAGGCCGGTCAGCGCGAACAACAGCGTATAGCCGTCCGGCTCTGCCTTGGCCACCATGTCCGCGCCGATCATGCCGCCGGCACCCGGCCGGTTGTCCACCACCACGGCCTTGCCCCATGCCTTGGCCAGGCCGTCCGCGACCATGCGCGCGACCACGTCGCCGGTCCCGCCCGCGGCGTATGGCATCACGATGCGCACCGTGCGTGCCGGGAAATCCACCCCCGCACCACCCTGCGCGCGCGCACCCAGCCCAACCCCTGCCAGCGCCGCACCCGCGACGCCCAGACCCATTTGCTGCAGAACCCTGCGCCTGCCTTGCTGCATACCTTGTCTCCTGTGTCTCGTCTCCGGCAGCCGGCCTCGTGCCGTGCCGGCATCCTGCCGTGTCATACCCGGCCAGCCTCTGCGGGCCGCTGCCGGGAGCGCGTGCGGGTCAATGTAGGAGGCTCGGGCACCGCTGTCGTCCATCGAAGGGAGGAAATTCGGCAAGCCGGCAGAATCGTCCAAACGAACTAGGACGCAACCCTCAGGGCCGTGGAACAATCGCCCGGACCTGATGCCCTCCCGCCAAAATATTACCGATACAGCACTTATGATCTTGTCTGCCACAGGCGGGCCAGGGTGGCGGTGACGGGCATCGCCCCCAGGAGAGTGCATTGCATCCCTTTGCCAACCACGCCGTGAGCGGCGGCCCGCTGCCGACGGTGCTCGCCTCCAAGCTCGCGCCCCCCGTGGCGCACCCCGCCACGATCGGCCGGCCGCACCTGGTCGCGCGCATGGCGCAGGACCGCGCCGCGCGCGTGATCCTGGTGCGGGCCGCGGCCGGCTTTGGCAAGACCACGCTGATGCAGCAATACGCGGAGCATTGCGCAGCGCAGCAGCAAGCCACGGTGTGGCTGCGCCTGGATGCGGGCGACAATGACCTGCAACGGCTGCTGGTCCACCTGGACGCCGGCCTGGACGCGCTGCGCGGCGGCAAGCGGCGCGGCGCGGCAGCGCCGGAGCCGGCCAGCGGACCGCGCCTGGCGCAGCGCATCCTGGGGCTGGTGGGCGCCGCGGCGCAGCCGTTCGCGATCATGCTGGATGATTTCGAGACCTTGCAGAGCCTGCCGGCGCTGGACCTGGTGCAGCAGCTGATCGAGGCGATGCCGCCCTGCGGCATGCTGGTGATCGGCTCGCGCACCGCGCCGGAAATCGGCCTGGGCCGGCTGCGCGCGCGCGGGCAGTTGCTGGAGATCCCGCCCGCCGCCCTGCATTTTTCCGTCGACGAGGCCGCGCAGCTGCTGCGCAGCCGCTGCGGCCTGCCGCTGCGCGACAGCGACATCGCCACGCTGCATCGCCGCACCGAAGGCTGGGCCACCGCGATATACCTGGCCGCGCTGTCGCTGCAGCAGTGCAGCGACCACGCCGCCTTCGTCGCGGTGTTTTCCGGCACTCACCTGGAGCTGGGCGAATTCCTCGCCGAGGACATCCTGGCGCGGCAGTCCGACGCGTGCCGCGCCTTCCTGCTGGAAACCAGCGTGCTGGGGCAGCTGAGCGCGCCGCTATGCGACGCCCTCACCGGCCGCGCCGACGCGCGCGCGATGCTGGATCACCTCGAACGCGCCAACCTGCTGCTGTTCCCGCTCGATGCCGAACGCACGTGGTACCGCTACCATCGGCTCTTTGCCAGCTTCCTGCAGCACCGGCTGGCCGTGCAGGCGCCGGAGCGGGTCGCGCCGCTGCACCTGGCCGCCGCGCACTGGTACCTGGAGCACGGCTACCCGATCCCCGCAGTGGACCACCTGCTGCAGGCGGGCCGTCATGACGAGGCGCTCAGCGCCATTGCCAGCCAGTCCGACTCGCTGCTGGGCACGGGCCGGGTGCGCCTGCTGTTGCGCTGGTTCGAGCAGATCCATCCCGCAACGCTGGCGCGGCAACCGGCGCTGGCGCTGACGCGCGCGTGGGTGCTGCTGCTCAACCGGCGCCACGCCGAAGCCATGGCCGCACTGGCGTCATTCCAGCCCGAACTTGAGCAACCCGGCGACGACAGCCAGCGTGCGCGCCTGGGGGTGGAAGCACAGACCATCCACTGCGTGCTGCTGGCCATGACCGACCAGGTCGAGGCCTGCCGCGATGCCGCCGGCGCGCACCTGCGCCGCCTGGCGCCCGACGAGCCCTTCCAGTACCGCATCCTGGCCAATTCGCTGGCCTACGCGCTGATCTGCACGCACCGCTACGACGAAGCGCGCAGCGTGCTGTCGCGGGCGACGCTGCGCGCGCAGCAGCCCCAGCCGGTACGCAGCCTCAGCGACACGCTGGAGGGCGTGATCGACCTGGTGCAGGGACGCCTGGGCAACGCGCTGGCGCGCCTGCGCGCCGCGTCCGGCGACAGCCCGGGCAGCGACGTGTTCTGGGCACTGGCGCTGTATGAGCACGATGCGCTGGAAGAGGCCGGGCGCCTGCTGGCCAATGCGCTGCCCTACAGCAAGGGCAACGGCCCGCCCGATTCGCTGATCGCCTGTCACGTGCTGAGCGCGCGGCTTGCGCTGGCGCGCGGCGACCGCGGCCAGTGGCTGCAGCGCCTGGCTGAACTGGAGCAACTGGGACAGCAGTCCGGCACCGCGCGCATCGTGTGCTCGGCCTGGCTGGAGCGGGCCCGCGTCGCCACGCTGGAAGGCAAGCTGGAAACCGCATCGCAGGCGTTGCAGGCGGCCGACCTGTACGGCGGCTGGGAAGCGCTGGACGCCACCGGCCATGCCAACGACATCGACCGGCCTTCCATCGCGCGCTGCCGGCTCGACATAGCGCGCGGCAATATCGCGCCGGCGCTGTCCGCACTGGATGCCGCCATCGACGCCGCACTGGCACGCCAGCGCTACTGGCGCCTGATCCGGCTGCGCGTCCTGCGCGCCACCGCGCTCGACGGCATGCAGCAGCGCGATGCCGCCCTGCAGGAAATGACCGAAGCCCTGCGCCTGGCCAGCCATGAAGGCTTCCTGCGCTCCTTCCTGGAAGAAGGCGAACGCGTTGCCGTGCTGCTGCGGGCCTGGGCAGGTGTCCATCTGGCACAGGCAGCAGCGCTTGGCGTGGCCGAGCCCTTTGTCGCGAGCCTGCTCGCGCGGCTTACCGACGCCGGCTCGACCAAGCCGGCCGCAGAACCGCCGGCGGAACCGGCGCACCAGCCCGACCCGCTGACCGGGCGCGAACTGGAAGTGCTGCGCATGCTGTCCGCGGGTTACCGCAATCGGGTGATCGCGCAGAAGCTGTTCCTGTCCGAGCTGACCGTCAAGTCGCACCTGCGCCGCATCCATGCCAAGCTGGGCGCGCAAAGCCGTACGGAAGCGGTGGCTCTGGGGCGCGCGCGCGGCCTGATCCCGTGAGCCACTGCGCGCACGCGCTTCCCGTTGGGGCCATAGCGCTTCAGCCCGCCAGCGTGGCCTTCAGGTTGGCAAGCATGTCCGCGACCATCTCCTTCAGTCCATACTGGGCCTTCCACCCCCAGTCCGCGCGCGCGATCGAATCATCGATCGAATCCGGCCAGCCCTGCGCAATCGCCTGGCGATAGTCGGGTTCATAGCGGATCTGGAAGCCCGGCACCTGCTCGCGGATGGCCGCGGCGATCTGCGCGGGCGTGAAGCTCATGCCGGCGATGTTGTAGCTGCCGCGCTCGCTCAGCTTGTCCGCCGGGGCGTCCATCAGTTCGATGGTGGCGCGGATCGCATCGGGCATATACATCATCGGCAGGGCTTCGTCTTCCTTCAGGAAGCAGGTGTAGGGCTCGCCCGTCACCGCCGCATGGAAGATGTCGACCGCATAGTCGGTGGTGCCGCCGCCGGGTGGCGTCTTGTGCGAGATCAGGCCCGGATAGCGCACGCTGCGCACATCCACGCCGTGGTTGGCGTGATACCAGCGGCACCAACCCTCGCCCGCCTGCTTGGAGATGCCGTAGACCGTGGTGGGCTCCATCACGGTCTTCTGCGGTGTCTGTCCGGCAGGCGTGGTCGGGCCGAAGGCTGCAATCGAGCTTGGCCAGAACACCCGCTCCAGCCCGGTCTGCCGCGCCAGCTCCAGCACATTGAGCAGGCTGGTCATATTGAGGTTCCAGGCCCACTGCGGCGCCTTTTCGCCGGTGGCGGACAGCGCGGCGGCCAGCAGGTAGACCTGGGTGATGCCATGGCGCTCGACCACGGTGGCCAGCTCGCCGCGGTCGGTGGCGTTGAGCATCTCGTGCGTCAGGTGCACATGGCGGCCGGTGGGCACCACGTCGGAGGTGATCACGTTGGTGCGCCCGTAGCGCTCGGCCAGCGCCAGTGCCAGTTCAGACCCGATCTGGCCGTTGGCGCCGACAATCAGGATCTTCGGTTTGCCAGCTTCCATCAGATCAGCCCCAGTTCACGGCCAGCCTGGCCGAAGGCATCCAGCGCCGCCTGCAGCGCGGCCTCGTCATGCAGCGCGCTCATCTGCACGCGGATGCGCGCCTGGCCCTTGGGTACCACCGGGTAGAAGAAGCCGACCACGTACACGCCGAGCTCCAGCAGGCGCTGCGCCAGTTGCTGCGCCTTGTCGGCGTCGTAGACCATGATCGGGATGATCGGGTGGTCGCCTGCCTTGACGTCGAAGCCCAACCGGTCCAGTCCCGCGCGGAAGAACCTGGTATTGCCCTCCAGCCGGTCGCGCAGCTCGGTGCTGGCTTCCAGGATATCGAGCACCGCGATCGACGCGCCCACGATGGCCGGCGCCACGGTGTTGGAGAACAAATACGGCCGCGAACGCTGGCGCAGCAGTGCCACCACTTCCTTGCGCGCGCTGGTGAAGCCGCCGGAGGCGCCACCCAGCGCCTTGCCCAGCGTGCCGGTAATGATGTCGATCTTGCCGAACACGCCGCGCGCCTCATGCGTGCCGCGCCCGCGCTGGCCCATGAAACCGGTGGCATGGCATTCATCTATGCCCAGCAGCGCGCCGTACTCGTCGCAGATCGCGCGCATCTCGTCGAGCCGCGCCACGGTGCCGTCCATCGAGAACACGCCGTCGGAAAACACCAGCGTGTAGCGCGCGCCGTCGGCCCGCGCCTGCTCCAGTTGCACGCGCAGGTCGTCCATGTCGTTGTGCTGGTAGCGGTAGCGGCGCGCCTTGGACAGGCGGATGCCGTCGATGATCGAGGCATGGTTGAGCGCATCGCTGATGACCGCGTCTTCCGCGCCCAGCAGCGTTTCGAACAAACCGCCATTGGCATCGAAGGCCGAGCCATAGAGGATGGTGTCCTCGGTGCCGAGGAAGGCCGACAGCCGCGCCTCCAGCGTCTTGTGCAGGTCTTGCGTGCCGCAGATAAAGCGCACCGAGCTCAGCCCGAAGCCATGCGTGCGCAGCGCTTCATGCGCGGCCTCGATCACCTGCGGGTGCGACGACAAGCCAAGGTAGTTGTTGGCGCACAGGTTGATGACCTCGCGGCCGTCGGTGGTGCGCACCCGCGCACCCTGCGGCGTGGCGATCACGCGCTCGTTCTTGAACAGCCCCGCCGCGCGGATGCTTTCGAGTTCGGTACGGATGGATGCATAGAATGCCTCGGCATTCGACATGGATGGCTCCCGTTGGTGTGCGAGGGATATGCTAGGATTCGATCGATAAATCGAACACGTTCTGTATATCGAACATTTTGCGCAATATAACGAACATTAATCCATGACGCAAGCCCTCGCCCAGACCCCGCAGGCCGATGGCCCGCCCGCCGTCGGCATGGCGCTGCAGGCGCTGCGCCAGCAGCAACGGCTGTCGCTCGATGAACTGTCGCGCCGTGCCGGGGTTTCCAAGTCGATGCTGTCGCAGATCGAACGCAACCTGGCCAACCCCACTGTGGCGGTGCTGTGGCGCCTGGCCAATGCGCTTGGGGTGAACCTGACGGACTTCCTCGCCGGAGGCGCCGCTGAGCGCCCCGCCGGCGGCATCACCGTGGTCCAGCCGCACGCGATCCCGTCGCTGAAAAGCCCTGATACCCGCTGCGACCTGCGCATCCTGGGCCCGATCGACCTGGCCGGGCGCTTCGAGTGGTATGAGCTGACCATCCAGGCCGGCGGCGTGCTGGCCTCCGAGCCACACGAGGCCGGCACCCAGGAACACCTGTCTGTGCTGAGCGGATCGATGACAGTGCGCGCGGGTGCCGATGAAAAGAAGCTGAGGCACGGCGAGACCGCGCGCTATGCGGCCGATGTCGCACATGCGATCTCCAATGGCGGCAAGACCACTGCCACCGCACTACTGGTTGTAGTGCATCCGGGCTGACGCGGGCAAGGGTTGCGACAGCCCGGAGGGCGGGTTCAGCGGGCGCCGAACCACCGTTTGACCCGCTCCCACAGCACGCCGAAGAACATCGCCGCGGGATTGAGGCGTACCGCCTGGTTGCGTTCGGCATCGCTCAGCGTCGGGTCCATCCGGCGCGCCACCGACTTGCCGAAATCCGCAATCATGCGCCGCACGAAATCGCGCACCAGCCCCGACCGCGAGAACTGCGCCAGCGGCCCCTGCAGCGAATACTGCAGGTCGACCGCAACCTCGGTCTCGTGCGCGGCAAGCGCCTTCAGCTGGTAGGCGATGTCGCCCGCGGCCTTGGAATTGCTGAGCGAGTCCTGCCCCGCCCCCTTCAGCACGCCGCGCTTGTTCGCGTCGTCGCGCTGCAGGCGCGCGGCGCCTTCGAACCTGGCGGACATCGGGCCGAACTTGATGGCGATATGGCCCTTGACCTTCTCCCCCTCCATTTCAGTGAGCACCGCACCCGGCAGGCAGCCTGCCACGGCCGGCAGGTCGGCCATGAAGGCCCATACCGCGTCGAGCGTATAGGGGACGGTGAAGCCGCCTTCGATGCGCGACCAGCCCTTGCGGTCGGCTGACCGTTCCGCCTCGACGCCGGTGCCCGCGGCCAGGTGAGGCAGCGTGCCGAGCGCTTCGTCCGCAACGGCAAAACCGGTGAACGGCGCTTCGGCCGGCGCCGCGCCCGCGGCGTGCCGCGCAATCACGCCGGCTGTTGCGCGGCGTGCGTCCAGCACCGAGCGGATGGCGGCGACGATTCCCATATAGCCGGTGCAGCGACACAGGTTGCCCGACAGTTCGTGACGGATGGTGGCGTCGTCGGCGTCGGGCAGGCGCAGCACGATGTCGCGCGCGGTCGCCAGCATGCCCGGCGTGCAGAAGCCGCACTGCAGCGCGTGGTGCTGGTTGAACGCCGCGCGCAGGCCGGCCATCACGGCATCGTCCTGGTAGCCTTCGACGGTGACGATGTCGGCGCCCTGGCAGGCAGCCGCGAAGGTGATGCACGAACGCACCGGCTTGTCGTCGAGCAGCACGGTGCAGGCGCCGCACACGCCGTGCTCGCAGCCGAGGTGGGTGCCGGTCAGCCGGTGCGTGTCGCGCAGGAAGTCGCCCAGGTGCGTCCGGTCCGCGCACGCGCCGGAAACCCGGCGGCCGTTGACATTGAATTCGATGGTCTGCACGGGCGCTCCTCAGTTCAGCATTTGCGTGACGCAGCGCATCACGACGGTACGGTAAAGCTTGCGGTCGATGGCGTCCTTGCCGGGCGCGGCCTGCGCCACCGCTTCGTCCACGGCACCGGCGGTGAGCGCTGCGGCGCCTTGCGCGGCGACCGCGCGCGTGAGGCCGGGCAGCACCACCGGCGGTCCGTCCAGCGCGCCGAGCACGATGCGTGCGAAGCGGCGGCTGGCATCGAAGTACGCGGCGCAGCTGGCTTCGGCAAACTCGCCGGTCTTGCGGCACAGCTTCTGGTAGCCCCAGCGGCTGTGCGCGGTGGCGTGCGGCACGCGCACGGCGGCGATCAGCTCGCCATCGGCCAGCACCGTGGTGTAGGCGCCGATCATGAAGGCTTCCATGGGCACCTCGCGCGTGCCGGTGCCTGATGCAATCTCGATGCGCGCACCCAGCGCGGTCATCACCACGACCCAGTCCGCGGCCGGGTCCGCATGGGCCAGGCTGCCGCCAACGGTGCCGCGGTTGCGGATCGCGCGGTAGGCAATGCCGCCCGCCACGGCCTGCAGCATGGTGCCCTGCAGCGGCGCGAACACGCCGTCCTCGATCTGCGCATGGGTCACGCAGGCGCCGATGCGGATGCCATCGGGGGTGGACGCGACTTGCCGCAGTTCGGCCAGCCCCGACACATCGACCACCGTGTCGGGACGGGTCAGCCGCAGGTTCAGCATCGGGCCGAGCGACTGGCCTCCGCCCATGGTCTTGGCCACGTCGGTGCCCGCGCCAAGGCGGGCCAGCGCGTCCGGCAGCGAGCCGGGCGCATGATAGGAAAAAGCGACGGCTTTCATCGGTCAGGCTGCCTTCTTGCTCTGTGCGCCGGCCACTGCCGCATCCAGCGCTTCAAGGATCTTTCTCGGGGTCAGCGGCGTCTCCTGAAGTTCGACGCCGAAGCCGCGCAAGGCGTCGTTCACCGCGTTGAAGATCGCCGCCGGCGGTGCGATGGCACCGCCCTCGCCCATGCCCTTGGCGCCGAATTCCGTATGCGGCGACGGCGTCTCGAAATGATGGATGCGGATCGACGGAATCTCGGTCGGCCCGGGCAGCATGTAGTCCGCCAGCGTGGAAGCCAGCGGCTGCCCGTTGCCGTCATAGCGCATCTCTTCGAACATCGCGGTGCCGATGCCCTGTGCCACGCCGCCATAGGTCTGGCCCTCGACCACCATCGGATTGATCATGGTGCCGCAGTCCTCCACCACCACGTAGTCCAGGATCTCGACATGGCCGGAATCGGTGTCGACTTCCACCGCGACCGCATGCGTGGCGTAGGTGAAGCTGCCGGTGTCGACCGCGGGCTTGAAGCCCATGGTGACCTCCAGCCCTTGCGCATCCACATCGGGCGGCAGCAGGTGGGGATTGATGTACCAGGCGTCGGCAATACGGCCGATGTCGATGGCGTCGGCATCGCCCGCACGAACCGCGCCGGCTGCAAACGTTACCGCCTCCACCCGCTGCCCCAGCATATGCGCGCCAATCTTCTGCAGCCGCGGCAGCAGCGCCTTGCACGCCCGCGACACCGCGCCGCCCGACATCACCAGCGAGCGCGAGGCATAGGTACCGGTGGAGAACGGCGTGAGTCCGGTATCGCCGTGCACCAGCTTGATCCGTCCGATGTCGATGCCCAGGATCTCGTGGGCAATCTGCGCGAAGGTAGTCTCCATGCCCTGCCCGTGCGAGTGCACGCCGACGCGCACCTCCAGCCCGCCGTCCGGCGTGATGCGCACCGTCGCCGAGTCGAAGCCGGGGATCACCGGCGTGCCCCAGGCCGCGAACACGGAAGTGCCGTGCGCCGACTGCTCGGTGTAGGTGCCAAAGCCCACGCCGACATAGCGGCTGCCCTGCGGACCCGCCTGCTGCCGCGCGCGGATCGCGGGCAGGTCGATCATCTCCATCGCCTGGCGCACGCTGGCCGGGTAGTCGCCGCCGTCGAAGTGCTTGTTGGTCACGTTGACGTAAGGCATGGCCTGCGGCGGCACCAGGTTTTCAACGCGCACCTCCCACGGCTCGCGTCCCACCTCGCGCGCGATCGCGTCGATCATCAGCTCCATGGCGAAACAGACGCCGGTCCGGGCCACACCGCGATACGGCACGAAACCCGGCTTGTTGGTGGCCACGCAGGTAGTCTCGCAGCGGTATCCGTCGAAGGCATAGGGACCGGGCAGGTTGCCGATCGCCTGCCCCGGCTCCAGCCCGATGGTGAATGGCCAGACCGAATAGGCACCGCCGTCGATGGCAATGTTCGCGTCCAGCGCCAGCAGGCGGCCGCGCTTGTCGGCATAGGCGGTAAGCTCGTAGTGATGCTCGCGCGAGTTGGCGCCGGCGGTCAGGTGCTCGCGCCGATCCTCGATAAAGCGGAACGGCCGCTTGTAGGTCAGCGCCAGCCAGGCGATACAGAGCTCTTCCTGCTGCAGCACGCATTTGTAGCCAAAGGCGCCGCCAACGTCCGGCGAGATCACGCGCACGCGCGCCTGGTCCAGGTCCAGGCAATGGCTCAGGATGGTCCGGATCATATGCGGCACCTGGGTGGCGCTGTACACCACCAGCTGGTCGAACTGGTGGTCCCAGTAGGCCAGCACCGCCTTGCCCTCCATCGGCACCATGCACTGGCGCGCCAGGTTGACCTTGCGGTGAACGACGACGGAGGCCTCGCGCTGGCGCGCCTCGAAGTTCTTGTCGATATTCAGCGTCAGGAAGGTGTTATCGCGCCAGTGTTCGTGCACGCGCACCTCGCCAGCGAGCTGGCGGGCCTGCGCCACGTCGGTCAGCGCGGGCAGCTCGTCGAACTCGGCCACCACCTGCTCGGCGATGTCCTCGGCTTCGGCGCGCGTGGGGGCAAAGGCCATGGCAACGGGCTCGCCGACAAAGCGCACCTTGCCGCTGGCCAGCGGCGCCTGAGCCGACGGCTGGTAGGACGGGAACGCCGAATCCGCGACGATGTCCCGCGCCGCCGCCATGTCCTCGCGCACGATCACCGCTTGCGCGTGGCGCGCGGGCTTGGTCACGGACAACAGCCTGGCATGCGCCACGGGGCTGCGCAGGAAGGCCACCTCCTGCAGGTCCGGCATGGCGATGTCCGCGACAAAGCGGCCCTTGCCGTGCAGGTGCCTGGCGTCTTCCTTGCGCGCCACCCGGGCTCCCACGCCCTGGCCGCACCCTCCTTCCGAATGATCCGGTTCCATCGACGATGTCATTGTTTTATCCGTCCCGATGATTCATGCAAGCGCTCATTCGCGCACCCCGATGGCCGCCAGCCCTTCCGCGCGCGTGGTGACCGTCGCATATTTCTGCTCCATGTCGAACAGGTTGGCCTGGTGCGGTCCAAGCGCGCGGTCGCCGACGCAATCCGACAGCACCAGCGGCCGCAAGCCGTACTGCATGGCGTCCACCACGCTGGCGCGCACGCAGCCGCTGGTCACCGCGCCGGCCACCACCAGCGTGCGCACGCCGCGCTGCGTCAGCCAGGCGGCCAGCGACGTACCGAAGAACGCCGACGGCACGGTCTTGCGCACCACCAGCTCGCCCACCCGCGGCGCCAGTTCTTCGACGATGGCGCTGTTGCGTTCGCGCTCCTTCAGCGACAGCATGTTCGGCACCTTCATGGAAAAGATGTTGTGGTCCGAACCATCGTCCGCAAAGACGATGCGGCTGTGCGCAATCGCCCAGCCTTCGCGCCGTGCCACGGCCAGCAGCGGCACGGTGTTGGCGATGGCCTCGCGGATATTGCCGCCGCCGAACACCTCCGGGTCGGCAAAGCCGTTGACGAAATCGACCACCAGCAGCCCGAACGGGCCCGCCAGTTCCAGGTCGTTGCCGAAGCCCTGGCGCTGGTACGCGCCGATCTCCTTGTGCATGGCTACTTCTCCTCCGGGTAGCGGAACCCGTCCATGACCTTGCCGCGGCTCACCACATCCACGCCGTCCAGGCGCACGGTGCAGTTGCGCACGGGAATATCGATATGGCAGGCCGTGGTGCGGCTGCCGCCGGCTTCGTTATTGGGGCCGAGCGAGAACAGGAAGTTGCCCTCGAACGCGCGCGCGTCCATGCCGATGGTGGCCTCGCGATCGTACAGCCCCAGCGTGGACCAGTGCGCGCGCGGCTGCAGCCCCCAGCCGATATGCGAGATGGCATAGGCCTGCGGGTCGTTGAAGGAGGCCATGTACTCGCTCAGCAGTTCGGCGTGCAGGCCGCCTTCGATGCGCGTGGCAAAGCCGCCCTCCACCGTCAGCATGACCGGCTCGGTGACGTAGGTCTTCTGCGGCAGCAGGATGTCGCCGCGCTCCAGCACGATGGTGCCATTGGCAGCGCCCTCGTTGGGCCAGGTCAGCGCGAAGCCGCTGGGCCAGTGGTCCCAGCGCCCGGGCTCGTCGACAAAGCCATACTCGCTGATGGCCGGGAACTCGCCCAGCGGGCAGCGCAGGTCGGTGCCGGCCGGCGACACCACATGCATCTCCTTGGCGCGGGCCAGCCGCTCGGAGGCGGCCTTGACGCGCTCGCGGTCGGCCTCGCAAGGCACCAGGCGCGTCAGCACCTCGGGCGGCTCGGCGGCCAGCAGGATTTTGGTGCCGCCCTTCAGGATGTCGTGCTGTTCGGGGGAGAACAGCAGCGTCATCAGGTCCAGCACCAGGTCGCTTTCCCTGAGCGCGGCGATCGCGGCCCGGTTGCCCGTGAGCGGGGTCGTGCCCAGATAGGCCAGCGCGTCGCGGCTCAGCGCCTTTTCGCCGTTGACGGGCGGCAGGTCGAGCCGGTTGACGATGGCACCCATCGCCTGCGTGGCGATCAGCGCGGTGGAGAGCGTCTGCGGGTGGGTCGCGGCGCTGGTCAGGATGGTGACGGTCTGCCCCGGCTCCAGCCGCGACAGCTTCAGCACCTTGCGCCAGGCCTCGATCATCTGGTGGTCACTTACCGGCATGTCGCCTCCTTGCTTGTCATTGCGTCAGCGGCGCGCCGAGGAAATCCCCAAACGCCGCGTAAAAGCCCGCTTCGTCATCCCACGGGATCATGTGGCCGGCCCCGGCAACGTGGCTGACCAGCACCCCCGGCAGCAGCGTGCGGATCTCCGCCACGTCTTCAGCGCGCACCACGTCGCCACGCCCGGCGGTCATCAGCAGCGTCGGCACCTTGACCCGGGGCAGGTCCGCATGGATGTCGTCGCGATGGAAATCCTCAAAGCTGCGCACCACGGCGTCTTCGTTGCAGGTATGCAGCCATTCGGCGCGCAGGCGCAGCTGCTCGTCGGTCCAGGTCGGGCAGAAGCGGCGCATGCCTTCCACGTCGGTGCCCTGGCGCGACAGGCGGATGGAATCCACATACCACGGCAGTTGCGCAGGATACGCGCGGCGCCCGGGCCCCGACACCGGCGGGTCGACCAGCACCAGTCTGGCCAGGCCGCCAGGCCGGCCCGCCGCGGCGCGCACGCCGATGCGCGCGCCCATCGAATGGCCAACCACGCTGTGGCGGCGCAGGCCAAGTGCCTCGGCAAAGGCCACCACGTCGCGGGCCTGGGCGTCGAGGCTGTAGTCCATCCCGGCCTCGGCCGACGACAGGCCACGCCCGCGCACATCCAGCACATAGGTATCGAAGCTGGCGCCAAAGCGCTCGCCGACGAAGCCCCAGGTGATTGCCGGGCTGGTGATGCCCGGCACGATGATCACGGGATCGCGCGCGGCGCGTTCACCGTCGTTTCCACCATAGCGCAGGAAGTGCTGGCGAATGCCGTTGGCATGGACATGCCCGCCATAAAGGAAGGTGGTCATGGCAAGCCCTCAGTAGGCGCCCGACAGCAGCGCGCCGGCGCCCGGCACGACCGGCTCCAGGTCCAGCGCCTTGAGCATGGCGTAGGTCGTGGCAATGGCCGCGGTGATGACCGGCTTACCCGTCATCGCCTCTACCTTTGCCACTGCCGGCAGCGACGGCATCTGCACGCAGGCCGACAGCACGATGGCATCGACATCCGCCAGGTTCATCTGCGACACGATGCCCGGCAGCCGCGCCGGATCGTGGCGGCCGACCTCAAGGTTGTCCGGAATCTCCAGCGCACAGTAGTCCACCACCTCATAGCCTTCGTTGCGGATGTAATCCACCACAAGCTCGGTCAACGGCTTCAAGTATGGCGCGACCACGGCGATGCGGCGCGCGCCGATCACGCGCAGCGCATCCACCAGCGCACCGGCGCTGGTGATCACCGGCGCGTCGCCGCCATTCTCGATGGTGTGGACCTTCAGGCGCTGCTCCGACTTGCGGTGATAGCCGTGGCCCATGGCCATGATGGCGACCAGGCAGGCGTAGCCGAGCACGTCGACGCGGGCGTCGCTAAGTTCCACCGCGCAGCGGTCGGATTCGGCATCCATGGCGGCCAGCTCTTCCTTGACCACCTTCTTCATGCGCATGCGGCTGGAGTGGAAGGTGAAGCGCTCCGGACGGATCTGCTGGCGCGCCAGCAGCATCGCGGGAATCTCGGTTTCCATGGTCGTGTTCGAGCTGGGAACGATCTGGCCGATGCGAAAGACTTTTTGCATGAGGGTCCTCGGGTTGTACGGTTACAGCTTGAGCAGGCGTTGCGCGTTGCCGTGGCAGACCAGCGCGCGCATGGTGTCGTCGAGCGGCGCGTCCTCGATGAACTTAGCCGCGACTTCGGTGGATTCGTAGGGATAGTCGACCGAGAACATCACGGCCTCAGCGCCGAGCTCGGCAATGGCACCGGCCAGCGCACCGTGCGAACACACCCCCGAAGTGGTGATGACGATATTGGTGCCGATGTATTCCGAAGGTGAGCGCTCCAGCCGGACGCCGTGCGAATAGACCGCAAAGCGGCTGTCGAAGCGCCAGCGCTGGTACGGCAGGCCCTCGCCCATATGGCCGAGGATGAGCTTCAGGCGCGGGAAGCGGTCGAACACGCCGCCGAACAGCAGCCGCAGCGCATGCGATGCGGTCTCGACGCCCCAGCCCCACGCCGCGCCGGTCAGCTCGGGGTGGCCCGCCAGGACCTGCGGCTGAACCAGCGCGTCGGTCGGGTGCAGGTACATGGGCACGTCCAGCGCCTGCATGCGTTCCCAGAAAGCATCGTATGCCGGGTCGTCGTAGTAGCGCCCGTGGGTATGGCCGTTCACCAGCGAGCCCTTGAAGCCAAGCTCGCGCACGGCGCGTTCCAGCTCGCGCGCGGCCTGTTCCGGGTCGTGCATGGGCAGCGCGGCAAAGCCGGCAAAGCGCGTGGGGTGGCGCGCGATCTGCGCGGCCAGGAAGTCATTGCTCTCGCGCGCCTGCGCCACGGCGAGGCCGGCATCGGGCTCGCCCTGCACGCCCGGACCCGTCTGCGACAGCACCGTGATGTCGATGCCGGCGCGGTCCATCTCGGCAAGGCGGTCCTCGTCGAAATCGGCGAGGCGGCGGCCCAGCTCGGCAAACACCGCCGGATCAATATGCTGCGTGAACGCCTTGGAATAGGCCTGAAATCCCGGCGTCATGAAATGCTCTTCGAGGGCGATCTTCTTCACTTTGGTCATGCTGGTGGGGGCTCCTGATTGGTGAAATCGCTTCGCTGCGGGCGTGTGCTGCATGGCATGCGGCGTGCACCGATGCAATTGATCAGTACACTGATTAGTTTCGGATTCTAGTCAGCGAATTTCCAAAAGTCTAGAAACGGCGCGGAGGGTTAACACCTATAACGATGACCATAGGTGCTCAGTACACTGAGCCCAGATGCTCAGTATGCTGACGATATTAAAAGGCCATTTAAATAGGCGATTTCGGGCATTCCGGCACATTGTGGACTGGCCCGCATTTTGCTCAGCATACTGACTGATGCACCGGAAGGATGCGGCGCTGCACTGCGCGAGGGACCGACAGGCCCTGGCCAGCGGGGCCGGCACCGCCGGGACGAGCAGACATATAGAGACAATAGCTAGACCAAAGGACCCCCGCCATGACGATCAGCCTGACTCGCAGCGAGACACGCGCCCCCGCATCCGGCATGACAGCCGAGGAGCGCAAGGTCATCCTTGCCTCTTCCTTCGGCGCCCTGATGGAGTGGTACGACTTTTACATCTACGCCGCACTGGCGGTGTATTTCGGCGCACTGTTCTTCCCCAAGGGCAATGAGACTGCCGCCTTCCTGGCCAGCCTGGCCACCTTCGGCGCAGGCTTCCTGATACGGCCGGTGGGCGCGCTGCTGTTCGGCCGCCTGGGCGACCTGATCGGGCGCAAGTACACCTTCCTGGTCACCATCCTGCTGATGGGTGTTGCCACCGTCGGCGTCGGCGTGCTGCCCACGTATGAGCAGATCGGCATCACCGCCACCGTGCTGCTGGTGTTGCTGCGGCTGCTGCAAGGCCTGGCGCTGGGCGGCGAGGTCGGCGGCGCGGTCACCTACGTGGCCGAGCACTCCCCCGTGCACAAGCGCGGGCTGTACACCAGTTCGCTGCAGACCACGGCAACGCTGGGCCTGCTGTCCTCGTTGCTGGTCGTCTACCTGCTCAAGACCTTCCTGACCGAGGCCGAGTTCCGTGACTGGGGCTGGCGCATTCCCTTCATCGTGTCGCTTGTGATGCTGGTGATCTCGGTCTACATCCGCGGCAAGCTGCATGAATCGCCGGTCTTTGCCCGGATGAAGGCTGCCAACACCACCTCGAGGGCGCCGATCCGCGAGAGTTTCACCAACTGGAAGAACCTCAGGTCGGTGCTGCTGCTGTTCGTGGTGGCGGCGGGCCTGGGCGCCATCTTCGGCACCGGCCACTTCTATTCGATGTTCTTCCTCAACAAGACGCTGCACGTGCCGCTCGAAACGGTCCACATGCTGATCGGGATCGCGCTGGTGGTGGCCACCCCCTGCTACCTGCTGTTCGGCTGGCTGTCCGACCGCATCGGCCGCAAGTACATCATGATGGCCGCCTGCCTGCTGGCGGCGGTGTGCATCCAGCCGGTGTTCAAGGGCCTGACGCACTATGCCAATCCGGCGCTGGAACAGTTCCAGCAGCAGGGCGCCGTGCAGGTGACGGCCGGCGACTGCAAGGCGCGCCTGTTCGGCGAGCCGGTGTCCGCCTGCGACAAGATCCGCGGCTACCTGACCGACCTGGGCGTGGGCTACACCTTCGTGCCGGCCAGCAATCCGGCGCAGGCTGAAGTACGCATCGCGGATCGCACGCTGCAGGGCTTTGACCGCGACGCCATCAAGAGCGCGCTGGTGGCGGCCGGCTGGCCCGAGCGCGCGGACCCCGCCAAGATCAACACGCCGATGGTATTCGTGCTGCTGCTGGTCCCGATCCTGTTCCTGGCCATGGTGTACGGGCCGATGGCGGCCTTCATGGTGGAGCTGTTCCCGGCCCGGGTGCGCTACACCTCGCTGTCGCTGCCCTTCCACCTCGGCGCGGGCTGGGTCGGCGGCATGCTGTCCTTCGTGGTCACGGCCATGAACGTGGCCAGCGGCGACGTCTACTTCGGCCTGTGGTACCCGGTGATCATCGCCGGTCTGGCCTTTGTCATCGGCATGCTGTTCGTGCCGGAGACGCGCGGCCGCGATCTGGCCACCTGAGCGGCACTACGGGTGAAGCTGAAGGGCGGATCTCTCCGCCCTTTCTTCCGGCAAACTATTCAGCATACTGAGTTTATCCGCGCTACCCGCGGCGCAGCGATGGCGCCGCGGTCTGCCGACGCAGCAACCATTCCAATCTTTCGCGTAGACAACCTGGAGCCCCTGATGTCCACCTCTCGCATCCTCCGCACCCTCGCTGCGTCCTCCGCCCTGCTGGGCCTGGCCGCCGCCACGCCCGCACTGGCCGACGCCAATGGCGTGAAGATCGGCGTCATCACCGACATGTCCGGCTCCTATGCCGACCTCTCCGGCAAGGGCTCCGTGCTTGCCGCGCAGATGGCCGTGGAAGAGTTCGGCGGCAAGGCCCTCGGCAAACCTGTGACGGTGCTTTCCGCCGATCACCAGAACAAGGCCGATATCGCCTCGTCGCTGGCGCGCCGCTGGTTCGATACCGATGGCGTCGACATGGTGATCGACTTTCCCAACTCGTCGACCGCGCTGGCGGTGCAGGAGGTGGCGCGGCAGAAGCAGAAGATCGACATCGTCTCGACCGGCGGCGCCATGGCGCTGACCAACCAGAACTGCTCGCCCACCGGCTTCCATTGGGCCTGGGACACGTATTCGGTGTCTTACCCGCTGGTGCGGCGCATGATCGAACAGGGCCGCAACAGCTGGTACTACATCACCGTGGACTACGCCTTCGGCCAGTCGCTGGAGGCAGATTTCCGCAAGGCCGTGGACGCAGGCGGCGGCAAGAACGTGGGCGCCACCCGGCATCCGCTCAACGCCAGCGATTTCAGCAGCCCGGTGGTGGCCGCCTCGGCTTCCAAGGCCAAGGTGGTGGTGCTGGCCAACGCCGGCAACGACATGATCAACGGGGTCAAGGCAGCCGGCGAGTTCGGCCTGATCAAGGCGGGCCAGACGGTGATCACGCCCTCCACCTTCATCACCGATATCAAGAGCCTGGGCCTGAACGCTGCGCAAGGGCTGACCTATGTCGACCCGTTCAAGCTCGACCTGGATGGCAAGTCGAAGGACTTCGTCGAGCGCTACTACAAGCGCCACAAGGCCTATCCCACGCATGGCCAGATCGGCGTCTATTCAGGCGTGCTGCATTACCTGAAGGCGGTGGAAGCCGCCAAGACCGTGGAAGGCCCGGCCGTGGCGGAGAAGATGCGCGCGCTGCCCGTCAACGATGCCTTCGTGCGCAATGGCAAGGTGCGTGTCGACGGCCGCATGGTGCATGACATGTACCTGGCCCAGGCCAAGACCCCGGCCGAGTCCAAGGGCCCGTGGGACCTGGTCAGGTACATCGGCACGATCCCCGGCGACGAAGCCTTCCGGCCGCTGTCCGCCAGCGAATGTCCCCTGGTGAAGAAGTGAGCGCGCCATGCCTGACACTGATGTAATCCTGCAGACGCAGGGACTGACCAAGGCGTTCAAGGGCTTTACCGCAGTCAGCGATGTCAGCCTGTCCGTGCGGCGGGGCTCGATCCACGCGCTGATCGGCCCCAACGGCGCCGGCAAGACCACCTGCTTCAACCTGCTGACGAAGTTCCATGCGCCCTCGTCAGGCTCGATCCACTTCAACGGCACCGACATCACCGCGCTGCGGCCGGCCCAGATCGCCCGCATGGGGGTGATCCGCTCGTTCCAGATCTCGGCGGTGTTTCCGCAACTGACGGTGCTGGAGAACGTGCGCATCGCGCTGCAGCGCCGGCTCGGGACCTCCTGGCATTTCTGGCGTGGCAGGCGCTCCCTGTCGCGGCTGGACGGCCGCGCCATGGAACTGCTGGATGCGGTCGGCCTGGCCGGCTTCGCGCACCTGGGCACGGCGGAGCTGGCCTACGGGCGCAAGCGCGCGCTGGAACTCGCCACCACGCTCGCGACCGACCCGGAGCTGATGCTGCTGGACGAACCGACGCAAGGCATGGGGCATGAAGACGTGGAGACCGTCACCGCCCTGATCAAGCGCGTTTCGGCGGGGCGGACGGTGCTGATGGTGGAACACAACATGAGCGTGGTGTCGTCCATCGTGGACCGCATCACGGTGCTGCAGCGCGGCGCGGTGCTGGCAGAAGGGACCTATGACGAGATCTCACGCAATCCGCAGGTAAGGGAAGCCTATATGGGAACCACCGACGAACCCGAAGACCGCCACGCAGCCGCGGCGGCGCTGAACGCGGAGGCATCATGACAAGGACGGCCTCCCCTGCCCTCGAACTCCGCGGCCTGCACGCCTGGTATGGCGAGTCGCACATCCTTCACGGCGTGGACCTGACCGTCAACCCGGGCGAGGTGGTGACGCTGCTCGGCCGCAACGGCGCCGGACGCACCACCACGCTGCGCGCCATCATGGGCCTGGTCGGCATGCGCAAGGGTTCGGTGCGTGTGCACGGCCAGGAAACCATCGGCATGAAGACGCACCGCATCGCACCGCTGGGCCTGGGCTACTGCCCGGAAGAGCGCGCCATCTTCGCCAGCCTGTCCTGCGAGGAGAACCTGCTGCTGCCGCCGCAATTCGCCTGCACCCCGGGGGCGGTCGGACTGCGCGAGCCCATGACGCTAGGCGAGATCTACGAGATGTTCCCCAACCTGCACGAGCGGCGCAAGAGCCAGGGCACGCGCATGTCGGGCGGCGAGCAGCAGATGCTGGCGGTGGCCCGCATCCTGCGCACTGGCGCCAGCGTGCTGCTGCTCGACGAGATCTCGGAAGGCCTGGCGCCCGTGATCGTGCAAAAGCTGGCGAAGATGATCGCCATGCTGCGCGGCGGCGGCTACACCATCGTCATGGTGGAGCAGAACTTCCGCTTTGCCGCGCCGCTGGCGGACCGCTTCTTCGTGATGGAGCACGGCCGCATCGTCGAGGCCTTCGGCGCCGATGAGCTCGAACGAAAGATGCCCACGCTCAGCGCCTTGCTGGGCGTTTAAGGAGACTTTTCATGGAATTGTTTGGAGTGCCCCTGCCCGCGCTGCTGAGCCAGTTACTGCTGGGGCTGGTCAACGGCTCGTTCTACGCGATCCTGAGCCTGGGCCTGGCCGTGATCTTCGGTCTGCTCAACGTGATCAACTTTGCGCACGGCGCGCTGTTCATGCTCGGCGCGGTGCTGGCCTGGATGGGCCTGAACTATCTCGGGCTCAACTACTGGCTGATGCTGGTGCTGGCACCGGTGCTGGCCGGGGCGCTCGGCGTGGTGCTGGAGCGCACCATGCTGCGCCACCTCTACCGCTTCGACCACCTGTACGGGCTGCTGCTGACGCTGGGCATCTGCCTGCTGATCGAAGGCGCGCTGCGCTCGATCTATGGCGTCTCAGGCCTGCCCTATCCCACGCCTGAAGGCTTGTCTGGCGTGAGCCAGCTGGGCTTCATGGTGCTTCCCAACTACCGCGCATGGGTGGTGCTAGCGTCGCTGGCGGTGTGCTTTGCCACCTGGTTCATGATCGAGAAGACGCGGCTGGGCGCCTACCTGCGCGCCGGCACCGAGAATCCGCGCATGGTCGAGGCCTTCGGCGTCAACGTGCCGCTGCTGGTGACGCTGACCTACGCGTTCGGCGTGGGCCTGGCCGCGCTGGCGGGCGTGCTGGCCGCGCCGGTGATGCAGGTCTCGCCGCTGATGGGCCAGAATCTGATCATCACGGTCTTCGCCGTGGTGGTGATCGGCGGCATGGGGTCGATCCTGGGCTCGATCTTCACCGGACTTGGCCTGGGTGTCTTCGAGGGTATTACCAAGGTCTACTACCCCGAAGCCTCCGCGACGGTGGTCTTCGTCGCCATGGTGTGCGTGCTGCTGGTGCGCCCCGCCGGGCTCTTTGGAAAGGAAAAATGATGGCAAGCGGAAAGCGTGCGACCTTCGCCTACGGACTGCTGCTGGCGGTCCTGCTGCTCGCGCCCTGGCTGGGCGCCTACCCGGTGCTGGTGATGAAGCTGCTGTGCTTCGCGCTCTTTGCCTGCGCCTTCAACCTGCTGCTGGGCTACACCGGGCTGGTGTCGTTCGGCCATGCGGCCTTCTTCGGCGGCGCCGCCTATGCCTGCGGCTATGCGATGAAGTTCCTGCAGCTGACGCCGGAGCTGGGCCTGCTCGCAGGCACCGCGTTCGGTGCCCTGCTCGGCCTGGTGTTTGGTGCACTGGCAATACGCAGGCAGGGCATTTACTTCGCCATGATCACGCTGGCGCTGGCGCAGATGTTCTATTTCTTCTGCCTGCAGGCGCCCGCGACCGGTGGCGAAGACGGCCTCCAGGCGGTGCCGCGGGGCGACCTGTTCGGCGTGCTGCCGCTGGCGTCGGACCACACCATGTACTACGTCGTGCTGCTGATCACCGCCGCGGCCTTCCTCGGCATCATGCGCATCGTCAACTCGCCGTTCGGGCAGATCCTGCGTGCGATCAAGGAGAACGAGCCGCGTGCCATCTCGCTGGGCTATGACGCGGACCGCTTCAAGCTGCTGGCGTTCGTGCTGTCGTCGGCGCTGGCCGGGCTGGCGGGCGCGCTCAAGACCCTGGTGCTGGGCTTTGCCACGCTCACCGACGTGCACTGGATGATGTCGGGCACGGTCATCCTGATGACGCTGGTCGGCGGCATGGGCACGTTGTCGGGCCCGCTGGTCGGCGCGCTGGTGATCGTGGCGCTGGAAAACAAGCTGGGCGACGCCGGCAATGCGCTCGCGGCCATGACCGGCATCGGCTGGTTCGAAACGCTGGGCGAATCGGTCAGCATGGTGACGGGGCTGATCTTCGTGGTGTGCGTGCTGACGTTCCGCCGCGGCATCATGGGCGAGATCCTGGCGCGCTGGCAGGCCCGCCCGTCGCTGCAGGCCGGCGCGCCCGCGGTGGGGCCAGCCGGATCCGGCGCGGCCAACCCGGGCCAGGGTTAACCAGAATACTGCGAGCATAAAACATCAGTACACTGATCTTATATATTCAGCATACTGACAAATCAAATTCACGGAGATCGCCATGGCATGGATTGAAATCGACGCCGCCCACGGCCTGCGGAACGACGAGGTAATGCCGCTCACGCTGGGGGACCGCCAGCTCGCCGTCTATCGCAGCGACGACCAGTACTTCGTCACCGACAACGTCTGCACGCACCAGTACGCGCTGCTGTCCGACGGCTACCTGGAAGACGGCTGCATCGAGTGCCCGCTGCACCAGGCCCGCTTCGACATCCGCTCCGGCAAGGCGATGTGCGCGCCTGCCACCAGCGACATCCGCACCTACCCGGTCAAGTTCGAAGACAGCCGGGTGTGGGTCGAGCTTTGAAGGAGCCGAGCATGCCACAAGACACGCCCATCCTGATTGTCGGCGCCGGCCAGGCAGGCGCGATGGCCGCTGCCGAACTGCGCAGGCTCGGCCATCGCGGCCGCATCGTCATGGCCGGCGGCGAACGCCATGCACCGTACGAACGCCCGCCGCTGTCCAAGTCCGTGCTCGCCGATGCCGCGCAGGACGGCAAGATCGGCGTGCACCCCGCCGGCTTCTATGCCGGGCAGGAGATCGAGCTGCGGCTTGGCACCACGGTCACCGCGCTGGACCCCGCGCACAGCGTGGCGCACTGCGCCGATGGCGAGGCCATTCGCTACGCCGCCTGCCTGCTCGCCACAGGCGGCAATGCGCGCGTCCTGCCTACGCTTCCCCCGGGCACGCCCCGCGTGCACTACCTGCGCACGCTCGACGACGCCGCCCGCCTGCGCGATGCCATGCAGCGCGCGCGCGAAGTGATCGTGATCGGCGGCGGCTTCCTTGGCCTGGAAACGGCCTCGACCGCGGCCGGCCTCGGCCTCCGGGTCACGCTGATCGAAAGCGCCGACCGGCTGCTCGGCCGCGCGCTGCCGCCTGAGCTTGGCAGCTGGCTGGCGCAGCGCGTGCTTGCGCAAGGCGTCGAGCTGCGGCTCGGCTGCGGCATCGCGGCCCTGGTGCCGCAGGCCGATGGCGTGCAGGTCAGGCTTGCGGACGGCGCGGCGTTGCAGGCGCCGCTGGTGGTGGTCGCGATCGGGCTGACGCCCGAGGTGGCGCTCGGCGCCGCCGCCGGCCTGGCGCTGGACCCCGCCAACGGCGGCATCCAGGTCGACCAGCAGGGCCGCACCAGCGCGGCCGGCATCTATGCCGCGGGCGACTGCTGCAGCCAGTACCAGCCCCGGCTCGGCGCCCACATGCGGCTGGAGTCCTGGCAAAGCGCCAACGAGCAGGCGCGCATCGCCGCCGCCGCCATGCTGGGCGTGCAGGCCGAACCCGCGGCGATGCCGTGGTTCTGGACCGACCAGTTCGGCTGCAACGTGCAGATGCTCGGCGCGGCCACTCCCGATACCCGCTATGCCTGGCGCGGCATCGCCGCCAGCGACGCGCCCTGCCCCAGGTTCATGCTGCTCGGCACCCGGCACGGCCGGCTCAGCCACGCCATCGCCATCAATGCCGGCGGCGACCTGCGGCCGCTGCGCGCGCTCTTCGGCCATGCCGTCGAAGACCTGCTGCCACGGCTGTGCGATGACGCCATGCCGCTGCGACAGCTGGTGCGCGACCTCCCTACGGCAGCGGCCAGCCCCGCTACACTCTGAAAGGACTCCCACATGTACCAGACACAAGCTGTGATCCAGCACACGCTGGGCAAGAAAGACGCCGGCCTGGCCGACTGCCGTTGGCCCGAAGACAGCCTGCACTATATCCCGGACTGGGTCTACACCAGCAAGGAGGTGCATGACCTCGAGCTGCAGAAGATCTTTCGCGGACGCTCCTGGAACTACGTCGCGCTCGAAGCGGAGATCCCCAACGCCGGCGACTACAAGCGCTCCTATGTCGGCGCGACGCCGGTGGTGGTGTCGCGCGCCGAAGACGGCTCGGTCAACGTCTTCGAAAATCGCTGCGCGCACCGCGGCGCCGAGTTCTGCCGCCACAGCCAGGGCAATGCAAAGGAATTCGTCTGCCCCTATCACCAGTGGTCCTACGACCTCAAGGGCAACCTGCAGGGCGTTCCGTTCAAGCGCGGCGTCAATCGCGCGGGTGGCATGCCCAGGGACTTCCGCAACGAGGACCACGGCCTGGTCAAGCTGAACGTGGCCACGCGCAACGGCGTGATCTTCGCCTCGTACGCGGCGGACATGGAAAGCCTGGAAGACTACCTGACGCCGGAGATCCTCAAGGACTTCGACATCGTCTTCAACGGCAAGCCGCTCAAGGTGCTCGGGTACTACAAGAACGAACTTCCGTGCAACTGGAAGATGTACCACGAGAACCTCAAGGACCCGTACCACGCCACGTTGCTGCACTCCTTCCTGGTGGTGTTCGGACTGCTGGTGGCGGGCAACGAAAGCGCCATGATCGCCGATCCCGTGCACGGGCGGCACGGCACCATGGCGTCGGCGAAGAAGGAAGACAAGTACGCGGCCGTCAGCGACGAGAACAAGAAGGAGATGCGCTCATACCATGAAGGCATGCGTCTGGAGGACGAACGCTTCCTGGAATATGTGAAAGAGTTCGATTCGCCTTGGTCGGTGACGATGCAGACGATCTGGCCGAACCTGATCGTGCAGCGCGAAATGAACACCCTCGGCGTGCGCCAGATCGTGCCCAACGGGCCGGACAGCATGCTGATGCTGTGGACCATGTTCGGCTACGAGGATGATACCGAGGAGATGACGCAGCACCGCCTGCGCCAAGGCAACCTGATGGGCCCCGCTGGCTTCCTGGGGCTGGAAGACAACGAGGCGATGAAGTTCGTGCAGGAAGGCGTGCGCCGCTCCAGCAGCGACCTCAATGTGCTCAAGCTGGACCCGGACCAGGTCGGCACCTCCAACTCCCTGATCTCCGAATCCGCCATCCGTGCGATGTACCAGTACTACCGCGGCGTGATGGGGTTCTGAACGGCGGCTAACGGGATTCCCAGAATATGAAACCGATGAACTATTCCCTCTATCGCGAGAGCGCCCTCGGCACCGCGCGCGCCATTGAACTGCGACTGGAGATCGAGGCCTTCCACGCGGAATACTGCGCGGTGCTCGACGCCGGCCTGGTGGAGCAATGGCCCCGCTTCTTCACCGAGGACGCGCTCTACCGGATCACCGCGCGCGAGAATGCCGAGCGCAACCTGCCGGTGGGGCTGGTCTACGCCGAAGGGGTGGGCATGATGCGCGACCGCGCCGCTGCGATTGCCAATACCCAGATGTTCGCGCCGCGCTACAACCTGCACCTAGTGACCAACACGCGGGTCAGCGACGAAACCGCGGACGGCGATATCGTGGCACAGGCCAACTACATGCTGCTGCAGACACTGGTGGAGGGCCCCACCACGATCCACCTGGCGGGGACCTACTACGACCGCTTCCGCCGCCAGGGTGGCGGCCTGCTGCTGCGCGAGCGGCAGGTTGTCTACGACACCACCATCATCGCCAACGACCTGGTCTACCCGGTCTAGCGCGCGTTGGGGGCGCGGCGGGCCTTGCGGCCGCCGCCGGGCTCACATGCTGCGCAGCACGGTGCGGCTGTACTGGTTGTTGGCTTCCACCAGCGTCGCCAGCAGGTCCATGAACACTTCGCGCTGGGCGGGCTTCAGCGGCGCCAGCATGCGCTCCTGCGCACGCGCCATGTCGCCACGCAGCGCCGTGACCACGCTCTTGCCTTCCCGCGTCAGGTGGACGTGGCGGGTGCGCCGGTCGGCGGGGTTGTCGCGGCGCTCTACCAGCCCGCGCTCCTCGAGCCGGCGCACGACGTCGGCGGTCGTGGTCCGGTCAAGGCCGACCTCTTGCCCGAGCGAAGTCTGGTCCAATCCCGGCAGCACCGACAGCACCGTCAGGATGGCATATTGCACGGGCGTGATATTGGGCGACTTGCACTCCTCGAAGAACATCGCGACGTGGATCTGGTGCAAGCGCCGCACCAGGAACCCCGGGCGGGCCCAGAGCAATTCCTTTGCCGGATCGGCTTCCGGCATGGCATCCGCCACCTCATGACTGCCACTCGTTGCGTTGCGTTTTGCTCTCGCAGACATCGCTCTCACCATTTTGTATGCACACTGACAGTATATATGAGGCAGGCGAGAGCGAGCCGCCTTGCGGCGCAGGGTTCAGCGTGCGCCGGCGGCGCTGAGAATCTGTTCGATCTGCGTATAGCCGCGCTGGCGCGCATGCTGCAGCGGCGACACGCCGTCGCCGTCGGCCAGGTTCACGTCGGCGCCCGCCTTGACCAGCAGGCGCACGATCTCGGTATGGGCCTGCCCGCCGTTGCCAAGGATGATGGCCTCCAGCAGGGCCGTCCACTTGAGCTTGTTGACATGGTTCACCGCCACGCCGGCCGCGATCAGCGTGCGCACGGTCTCGACATGGCCGCGCTCGGCGGCGGGAATCAGCGCGGTGCCGCCGTAGCGGTTGGTGCTGCGCAGGTCCGCGCCATGGGCCAGCGTCAGGCGCAGGATCTCGTTGTAGCCGCGCGCGCCGGCGTACAGGTAGGAGCTGTCGTGGATGGCATCTTTCGCGTTCACGTCGGCGCCGGCATCGACCAGGACCCTGGCCGCCTGCACGCGGTTGTGGTGCGTGGCCAGCAGCAGCGCCGTGCGTCCCTGCGCATCGCGGTCATCGATGCTGGCGCCCTGGCCAAGCAGTGCGGTGACCTGCGCGGCGTTGCCGCTAGCCGCGGCCTCGCGCAACTGTTGTTCGGGCGGGCCGCCGGCGGCGGCGGCTGGGGTGGATATCAGCATGGCAATGACCAGGGCAAGGCAGATGGACAGGCGCGCCGCCAGCATGTTCTTTCCTCCGTGCGGATGCGTCGGGTGTAAGGGGTGTCGATGCGGTCCGGTGCATTCTGTCATGCCGGCCACGCCGCGCGAAGTTATGGATTCGAATGCACGCCAGTGCCATCGCCAATAACCGGTGCTGCACGCGCAAGGCCCAAATACGCCCTATAGCAACCCACGCCACCATGCCCGCGCACGCTGGCCTATAGTCCCGAGGCCCGAACCATCGTCCGCCTGCACGGGCCAGGCCTCAAGGGAGACAACGCGTGTCCACGACAGAAGCCTATCTGCTTGATTCCATCCGCCTCGCCATGGAGAACGTGCGCGAACGCAATACCTGGCCCTTTGGCGCCGTGGTCGTCAGGGACGGCGAGGTGCTGGCCCGCGCGGTCAACCAGGTAGACGCCACCTGCGACCCGAGTGCACACGCCGAAATGCAGGCCGTGCGCGCCGCCAGCCGGGCACTGGGCAAGCCGGACCTGAGCGGCTGCACGGTGTACGCCAGCGGCTACCCCTGCTCGATGTGCCTGTCGGCAATGTATCTGGCCGGCGTGAAGGCGGTCTACTACGCCTACTCCAATGAAGACGGCGAACCCTACGACCTGTCCGCGGAGCGCGGTTATATCGAGCTGGCCCGGCCGCTGGAGCAACGGGAGATGACGCTGGCCTATGTACCGGCGCGCGACGAGGGCATCGACCTGTACGAGGCGTGGCGCGAGCAGCAGGACCGATAGACGCCGCGATGCGGCGCAAGCGGTGCAATGGGCGGTAGGCTGCCGCCCAATTCCACAGTACCGGCATGGCCATCACATTGTCATCGTGACAGGCTGATAATGAGCGGCGGATGACGATCACGGCGTGCGACGCCCGGTCACATGTAACCGCGAGCGGTTGCACGGAACCGCGTGCTGCCGGCCTCGTCAAACCAATTAGTCGCCGGAGACAGGATGCCGCGCCGCAGCATTTCACCGCGGCGCAGCACGCATGGGCGGCATGTGCCGCATCGTCTCCAGGGCTTCTGACAATCTTCCCGCGTTTGGCGCTGCTGCGCCGCGCAGACTCCCAGCAAACGCCCCCCTCTAGCCAAGGAGACGAACGTGCTGAGCCCGCATGAATTTGCCACGCTGCTATTGCTGAGCGACGGCCCCGATTCTCTCGATTCCAGCGATTCCCGCCAGATCGACCCCATCGACCTGAAGGCACTGGTCGAAAAGCAACTCGTACAACTTGAGATCCTGCACGGCCGCCGGCAGGAGCCGCGCATTACCAGCCACGGCTACTCGATGCTCAAGGCGATGGGACGCTGACGTCTCGGCGCCGGCGCGGCAGCACCACGCGCCGCAAGGCGCACCCGGATCACCTCGGAGCCCACCATGACAGTGCGCCCGGCAATTGGCGCCGACAGCGCGGCAGCCACCGACGCGGCGCGCCGCCGCTTCCTGCATGAGTTGGGCGGCCTGCTTGCCGCTGCCGGCATCGCGCCCGCGGCGGCAGCAGCCACCCCCGCCGCCTGCCTGCTGACGCCCGCCGCCACCGAAGGCCCCTTCTACCTCGACGACGCCCTGGTGCGCACCGACATCCGCGACGACCGCCCTGGCCAACCCTTGCGGCTGTGCATCCGGGTGGTGGATGCCGGGCGCGGCTGCGCGCCGGTGCCGGGTGCGCTGGTCAGCATCTGGCACTGCGATGCCGACGGCAGCTACAGCGGCGAGGGCCGCGGCAACCGCCAGGCGCGTTTCCTGCGTGGCGTCCAGCCCACCAGCCAGGACGGCGTGGCCACGTTCACGTCGATCTATCCCGGCTGGTACGCGCCACGCGCCATCCATATCCACTTCAAGGTGCTGCTGGGGCGGTCGGAAGCCCTGACCAGCCAGCTGTACTTCAGCGATACCCTGAACCGCGAGGTGCTGGGCAGCCACCCGGCCTACCGCGCGCACGGCGTGCCGTCGCGCGCCACCACGCAGGACCCGATCGCGGGACCCCACCCGAACCAGATGCGCGTGCGCCAGGCTGCCGATGCAACGGGGCTGCTGGAGGCCGAGTTCACGGTCGGCATCACCCGCACCTGAGCGCCCAGCCCCGGATCCGCGGCATCGGCGGGCCCCGCCACGAAGTGCGCGGGCCCACACCGCGCGGGTAATCCCTAGATTGTGGTTCCCTGTCCCTTTCCTACCATGAAGGGAATCACGGGCCACCTGCACGCCCGCTCCTGCCGCGCGGCCACTGGCCCGGCATGCTCCAGATTTCCCGACTTTTCCGATGTTCGCGTCAGTGGCGAGTTGTCTCGGCCCCCATGGCCGGCGCTCGCGGGTAATCCCACACATAGCAAATGGAGGCGGTCATGGCATCCAGGACGAGGAAAGCAGGCGCAGCAAAACCTGAAGCGGAAACCAAGCCAGGCGTTTCCCGGCGCGGCTTCCTTGGGGGGGCCGCCGGTGCGGCCGCGGGCGCCGCGGCAATGGGCTTCCCGGCCATCGTCAAGGCGCAAGGCCCGGTCACGATGCGCTGGCAGAGCACCTGGCCCACCAAGGACATCTTCCACGAGTTCGCCGGCGACTTCGTCACCAAGGTGAACAATATGTCGGGCGGCGACCTGAAGATCGAGCTGCTGCCCGCGGGCGCGGTGGTCAAGGCCTTCGACCTGATCGACGCGGTCAGCAAGGGCACGCTGGACGGCGGCCATGGCGTGATCGCGTACTGGTATGGCAAGAACTCGGCGCTGGCGCTGTGGGGCTCGGGCCCGGCCTGGGGCATGGACCCGAACATGCTGCTGGCCTGGCACAAGTACGGCGGCGGCAAGGAGTTGCAGCAGGAGATCTACCGCAGCCTCAACCTGGACGTGGTGTCGTTCCTGTATGGCCCGATGCCGACCCAGCCGCTGGGCTGGTTCAAGAAGCCCATCACCAAGCCGGAAGACTTCAAGGGGCTGAAGTTCCGCACGGTGGGGCTGTCGATCGACATCTTCACCGGCCTGGGCGCCGCGGTGAACGCGCTGCCGGGCGCGGAGATCGTGCCGGCGATGGACCGCGGGCTGCTCGATGCGGCCGAGTTCAACAACGCCAGCTCCGACCGCGCGCTGGGCTTCCAGGACGTGTCCAAGGTCTGCATGCTGCGCAGCTTCCACCAGCCCTCGGAGCAGTTCGAGATCCTGTTCAACCGCAAGCGCTATGACGCGCTGCCGGCCAAGCTCAAGGCGCTGATCGCCAACGCGGTGGAAGCGGCGTCCGCGGATATGTCGATCAAGGCGATCGACCGCTATTCCAAGGACTACCAGGCGCTGCAGAAGCAAGGCGTGAAGTTCTACGCGACCCCCAACTCGGTGCTGCAGGCGCAGTTGAAGGTATGGGATGAGATCGTGGCGCGCAAGGAAAAGGAAAACCCGATGTTCAAGAAGGTCAATGATTCGATGAAGGCCTTCGCCGAGCGCGCCACGCGCTGGCAGAACGACACTAACGTCGATTTCCGGCTGGCAACGAGCCACTACTTCTCCAAACGCACCTGAGCCGCACCACTCCGGGGGCCATACCGTGCAACGCCTGCTGCTTGGCATCGACCGCATCAGCACCTTCGTCGGCCAGGCCGGCGCGTGGCTGATCATCGGGCTCACGCTGATGATCAGCTACGAGGTGTTCTCGCGCTATGCGCTGGGCACGCCGCACGCCTGGGTGTTCGATGCCAGCAATATGCTGTACGGCACGATGTTCATGCTGGCCGGCGCGTATACCCTGGCCAAGCGCGGCCACGTGCGCGGCGACATCCTCTATGGCTTCCTGCCGCCGCGGATGCAGGCGTCAATCGACCTGGTGCTCTACCTGGCCTTCTTCTTCCCCGGTGTGATCGCGCTGGCCTGGGCGGGCATCGATTTCTTCGAGGTCTCGCTGGCACAGGACGAACACTCTTCCATCGCCGCCGACGGTCCGCCGATCTATCCGTTCAAGGCAGTGATTCCCGTGGCCGGCGCGCTGCTTTTGCTGCAGGGCGCGGCCGAGACCATCCGCTGCATCCTGTGCCTGGCGAACGGCAGCTGGCCGCCGCGCGAAGGCGATGTCGAGGAAGTCGATGTCGAGCAGCTCAAGGAGATGGTGCAAGGCACCCCTACCGCTGAGCTGGCCGAGTCACCGCCGCCGCGCGACGACCAGCCTGGAGCCGGCCGATGAGGAAAGAACTGTGGTTCGGCATTTCCCTGATGGTGCTGATCGTCGGCGCCGTGGCGTGGTTCATGCCCGCGCCGGCGGACTGGACCAACGGACACCTCGGCCTGTTGATGCTGGCGCTGATCGTGGTGGCGATCATGCTGGGCTTCCCCACCGCGTTCACGCTGATGGGCATGGGCGTGCTGTTCTCCTGGCTGGCCTACCGCCACGCCGACCCCACGATCGCGGTGCAGCAGACGCTGGACCTGATGGTGCAGCGGGCCTATGCCGTCATGACCAACGACGTGCTGATCTCGATCCCGCTGTTCGTGTTCATGGGCTACCTGGTCGAGCGCTCCAACCTGATCGAAAAGCTCTTCCGCAGCCTGCACCTTGCGCTGGCGTGGATTCCCGGCTCGCTCGCGGTGGCCACGCTGGTGACCTGCGCGATCTTCGCGACCGCCACCGGCATCGTCGGCGCCGTGGTCACGCTGATGGGCCTGCTGGCCTTCCCCGCCATGCTGCGCGCGGGCTACAGCACGTCGCTGTCGGCCGGCGCGGTCACCGCGGGCGGTTGCCTGGGCATCCTGATCCCGCCGTCGGTGCTGCTGATCGTCTACGGCGCCACCGCGGGCGTGTCGGTGGTGCAGCTCTATGCGGGCGCGTTCTTCCCGGGCCTGATGCTGACCGGGCTCTATATCCTCTACCTCCTGATCCTGGCCAAGCTCAAGCCCGCGCTCGCGCCGCCGCTGCCGGAAGCCGAGCGGGTGGTGCCGCTGCCGCCGGTGGCGCGCACGCTGGAAGCCCGCGGCGCCACCCATGCCTTGCCTGCGCTCGGTGCCGGCCTGATGCGCGCGCTCAAGGGCCCGCGCAATGCCGACCTGCCGACGGCAGTGTTCGCGCGCCAGCTGGGCATCGTGCTGCTGCCGGCGATCGCCGTGGTATTGGTGATGGGAACGATATACAGCGTGGTCACCGCGCCCGCCGCCAGCGTCGCGGTGGAGGCACCGCTGTCGATGGGAGGCGCCGAGGAAAGCAGCGCATCACTCGACGACCTGCAGGCGCCGCCAGTGGAAGAATCCGCTGCGCCCGCAGCGCCGGCCGCTCCCGCCGCTACCACCCCTGCACCGACGACCGCAGCGCAAGCCGGGGCGCAGCCAGCGCCAGTGCCGGCGGCGGCTGCAGTATCCGCACCCCGCTGGTTCTGGATCACGCTGGCGGCCGTGGCGGCGGTGCTGGTGTACTTCTACTGGCGCTTCAGCTTCGCGCGGCTGGAAATCTTCAAGATGCTGCTGTCGTCGTTCTTCCCGCTGGCGCTGCTGATCCTGGCGGTGCTGGGCTCGATCGTGTTCGGGCTGGCCACGCCGACCGAAGCCGCGGCGGTGGGCTCGCTCGGCGGCGCGCTGCTGGCGGCAGCGTACCGGCAGCTGAACTTCCGCGTGGTCAAGGAATCGGTGCTGCTGACGGCCAAGACCAGCGCCATGGTGTGCTGGCTGTTCGTGGGCTCGTCGATCTTCTCTGCCGCGTTCGCGCTGCTGGGCGGACAGGCGCTGGTCGAGCAGTGGGTGCTGTCGCTGAACCTGTCGCCGGTGCAGTTCATGATCCTGGCGCAGCTGATCATCTTCCTGCTCGGCTGGCCGCTGGAATGGACCGAGATCATCATCATCTTCATGCCGATCTTTATCCCGCTGCTGGATAACTTCGGCATCGACCCGCTGTTCTTCGGGCTGCTGGTGGCGCTGAACCTGCAGACCGCCTTCCTGTCGCCGCCGGTGGCAATGGCCGCGTTCTACCTGAAGGGCGTGGCGCCGCCGCATGTCACGCTGAACCAGATCTTCCTGGGCATGCTGCCGTTCATGGGCATCCAGCTGATTGCGCTGGTGCTGCTCTACGTCTTCCCCGGCATCGGCCTCTGGCTGCCCACGGTGCTGTACCGCTGAACGCTGCGGCACCCGTTTGCACCCGTTTCCTATACTGGTTGGCAATGCCAACCGATACCGCCCTCGCCAGCCTTCCCGTCGACACCGCATTCCGCACCGACATTCCGGGGCGGCTGGACCGCCTGCCATGGTCGCGCTGGCACTGGCGCGTGGCGATTGCGCTGGGCGTCGCCTGGGTCCTCGATGGCCTCGAAGTCACGCTGGTGGGCTCGGTCGGCGCCGTGCTGGAGCGCCCCGATACGCTGGGCCTGACCGCGACGCAGGTCGGCTGGTCAGGCTCGCTCTATATCGCCGGCGCGGTGCTGGGGGCGCTGGTGTTCGGGCGCATGGCCGACCGGCTCGGGCGCAAGCGGCTGTTCCTGGCCACGCTCGCGGTCTACATGGTGGCGACGCTGGCCACCGCGTTCTCTCCCGGCTTTGCCTTCTTTGCGGCCTGCCGCTTTTTTACCGGCCTTGGCATCGGCGGCGAATACGCGGCCATCAATTCCGCCATCGACGAACTGATCCCGGCGCGCGTGCGCGGGCGCGTCAACCTGGCCATCAACGGCAGCTTCTGGCTGGGCGCGGCACTCGGCGCCGGGTTGAGCCTGGTGCTGCTCGATGCGCGCGTGTTCGGCCCGGTCTGGGGCTGGCGCGTCTGCTTCGCGCTGGGCGCGGTACTGGCCGTGGCCATCGTGCTGGTGCGCAAGCATGTGCCGGAGAGCCCGCGCTGGCTTGCCACCCATGGCCGGCTGGAAGAGGCCGAGCGCGTGATCGCCGCGATCGAGGCCGAGGTGCGCGCCCGCCATGGCCCGCTGCCGCCGGTGGCACCGGATTGCGTCGCGGTGGCGATGCGCCGGCGCGCCGCGCCGGGCGTGGGCGAAGTCATGCGCCTGCTGTTGCGGCGCTTCCGCCGCCGCAGCATGATCACGCTGGCGCTGATGGTGGCGCAGGCCTTCTTCTACAACGCAATCTTCTTCACTTATGCGCTGGTGCTGACACGCTTCTATGCCGTGCCGGAAGCGCGCGTGGCGCTGTATATCTTTCCCTTTGCGTTGGGCAACGCGCTGGGGCCGCTGCTGCTTGGCCCGTTGTTCGACCACATCGGGCGCCGGCGCATGATTGCCGCCACCTACGTGCTGTCCGGCATCGGGCTGGCACTGACCGGCTGGGCCTTCGTTGAAGGCTGGCTCGATGCGCGCGGCCAGGCGCTGTGCTGGTCGGCGGTGTTCTTCCTGGCCTCGGCCGCGGCCAGCTCCGCCTACCTGACCGCCAGCGAAGTTTTCCCGCTGGAAATGCGCGCGCTGGCGATCTCGGTGTTCTACGCCGTGGGCACCGGCACCGGCGGCTTTATCGCGCCGGTGCTGCTGGGCGCGCTGATTGAAAGCGGCAGCCGCGAAGCCGTGGCGGCAGGCTACGGCTTCGGCGCGCTGCTGGTGATCGTCGCCGGGCTGCTGGCATTGCGCTTCGGCATCGACGCCGAACGGCGGCCGCTGGAGCACATCGCGCCGCCACTCGCAGCCGACGATTAGCCCGCGTCACCGCAGCGCGCGCCAACTGCCATCGCTGCCGGACTCAACTCCGTACCAGCGTCAAAACCCCGTCAATGTGTGCTGTATTCGTCGTTCATTGCATGTCATGTTACTGCCGTGTTAAGCAGTGCTACAGCCTCCCCTTACACATTTTTACAGCAAGGGACGGGGCAACTGACTAGCCTTTAACTCACACACGGCGGCCTGAGTGCATGAATCTTTGCGTCAGCGGGCTGCCACTTCTTGGCCATTGACTGGCCATTGTTCAACTCTGCCCGGATGAAGCCGGGCAAATCCAGGGGCCGCTTGTCGGCCCGAATGCAAGGCGCGCCGATACGGCCTGGCCACATCGAGCGTGCTGCAGACAACAAGCTGAATTGGGGACATGCAAGCCGGGCACCGCGCGACAGCCCTTGCGCGACGCTACCCGCTTGCGTGGAATTTTCGCTCATCCGGCATGCACCCTGTGCATGCCGGCGGGGACGCTTTTTGACTTTGCTTGCCGGAGAACAACACCATGGCCGACCAGCGCAATAATCCGCCACCCAGACAACACCCGCTGACACCGGCTCCGCTGCGCCAGCCCCACGGCGACGGCCTGGTGCAACGCCCGCAGCCCGTTACCGTGCCGCTCTGGCACATCGTGCCGCGCATGGCGGGCTACGGCGTGGTGCTGTTCATCATCTGGGCCGTACTGACAATCATGTTTCCAAATGTGTTTACGCGCTCGTCGGAGCGGGCCGTGGTGAACAGTCCGGTCAGCCTGGTGACTTCTCCCGTGGAAGGCATCGTGACGAAGCAGATGGTGGCCGCGGGCCAGTCGTTCTCGGCCAACCAGGCGCTGATGATCGTGCAGAACCCGAACATCGACCGTTCGCTGCTGGTCGACCTGACCGGCAAGAAGCTCGACAACCAGCAGCGCCATGACTCCGCCCGCGCGCGGCTGGAAAGCAACCGCCGGCTGATGGCCGCCACCGAGCAGGACCTGCAGCGCTACAACAGCGCTGCGCAACGCGAGCACGGTGCGCGCGTGCGCGCCCTGGAGGCGCGCCTGGCATCGGCCCGGGCACAGGAAGACCAGCAGCAGGAAGTGGTCAACCGCAACCAGAACATGCAGTGGGCCGGGGCCGTCAGCGAGGCCTACACCAATGCCTCGCGCTACCAGCTGTCGATGCTTTCCAATGCCAAGGCAGCGGCCAAGGCCGAGCTCGATAACGCAGTCAGCGTGAGCGAGGCCGCGCGCAACAAGGTCTATGCCTCATCCACCGACGGCCCCAGCGCCACGCTGGCCCAGCGGCGCCAGGTACTGGGCGCGGAATCGGCACAGCTGACGGCAGAGCTGGAACAACTGGAGGCCTATGGCAAGTCGGTGGACGAGATGATCGCCACGGAACAGGAACGCCTCGACCGGCTTTCGAACCTGGAGATCCGCTCGGCCGAACCCGGCACCATCGAAGACCTGATCGCGCAGCCCGGCATGCGCGTGGCCGCCGGCGCCACCCTGGCGCGCGCCAGCAACTGCGCGCAGACGCGCGTGGTTGCGGTGTTCCCGCGCAGCCTCAGCGACAACCTGCTGCCCGGTGCACGGCTGAACGTGAATGTCGACGGCGTGCCCACGGCGTTGCCGGCATCGGTGGCAGAGGTACTGCCGCGCGCGCCGGACGGCGACCAGGCGCGTTACTTCGTGCCCTTCCCGCCGATCGAGAAGAACGAGATCTATGTGATCGCCAAGCTCGACCGCCCGCTGGGCAACGTGCCCGGCAAGGCTGGCGGGGCGTCAGGGGCAGCAGCACGGGCAGCGGCAGGGCCAACCCAGTCCGGCCATTGCGGCATGGGCCGCTGGGCGCGCGTGACGCTGAACCAGAGCTGGCTGGGCCAGCTGCGGGCATCGCTGATATAACCGCCGACGCAGGCAAAGGAGCCCCGGATGCGACTGCCGATCCCGACTGCACGCCTGCCCCGCCTGGTTGCCGGCGCGCTGCTTCCCGCCGTGCTCGCGCTGGCGCCAGGCGCGGCGCGCGCTGCCGAGCCTGCCCAGCAGACCCTGCTGGCCGACGGCTGCAAGACCCTGGCCGAGCGCGTCAGCCGTGAAAGCGGCAACGGCCCCTTGTTTCTCGCCAGCTATGAGCCGGCGCCGGGCGGCGGGCCGCTGGCCCCGGCGCTGCGCAATGCCGCCTTCGTCTACGACAACGCGCTGGCCGGCATCGCGCTGGTGGCCTGCAAGCGTCCCGCCGAAGCGCGCCGCATTGCCGACGCCGTGCTGCAGGCAACCCGCCAGGACCGCCACTTCCGCGATGCGCGCCTGCGCAACGCCTATCGCGCCGGCCCGCTGCCGGCCGGCGCGGTGCCCCTGCCAGGCTGGTGGGACGAGCCCAGCAAGCGCTGGTTTGAAGATGCCTACCAGGCCGGCACTGCCACCGGTAACGTGGCCTGGGCCGCGCTGCTGCTGCTGGCCGTGCATGAGGCCACCCGCGATGCGCGCTACCTGGATGGCGCCGCCGCGCTGATGGGCTGGGTGCATGCCACCGTGCCCGACACGAGCGCGCCCGCCGGCTATATCGGCGGCTTCTTCGGCCATGAGCCGAAGCAGACCCGCCAGGGCTGGAAATCAACCGAGCACAACGTCGATACCTATGCCGCCTTCAGCTGGCTCGCCAGCCAGCGCAACGATCCGCGCTGGCGCGACGGCGCGGCGCGCTCGCGCGGCTTTGTCGGCGCCATGTGGCAGGCGCGCGAGGGCCGCTTCATCATCGGCACACGCGACGATGGGCGCGCGCCAAACGCCGGCCCGTCCGCGCTGGATGCGGTGCTGTGGCCGCTGATCGCGATCCCGGACCCGCCGCAGGACTGGCGCCGCAACCTGGCGTGGGTGGAGGCCAAGCACCGCGCCGGCGCGGGCTACGGCTTCAAGGGCGGCCCCGACGGCATCTGGACCGAAGGCACCGGGCAGGCCGCGCTGGTGCTGCAGGCCGCCGGGCAGGCGCAACAGGCGCAGCCACTGTGGCAGCTGCTGCTGTCGCAGCGGGCGCCGTCCGGGATGCTCTACGCCACGCCCGAGGCGCGCATCAGCACCGGGCTGTCGATCGGGCCCACCTCGACCACGGAGGACTTCCACTACTTCCACCTGCCCCACCTGGGCGCCACTGCATGGGCCGTGCTGGCCGCGGCGCGCTGGAACCCCTTCCGTCCGGGCGGATGCCTGGAACCGTCCTGCCCGCCGCCGGCCATTGCGGCCGCGGCACCTGCAACCGCCCCTATCAACACCGCCGCCAAGGAGTGACGATGTTCGCCCTGTTTCTGGAAAACCAGACGCTGCTGGTCATCAACGGCGGCGTGCTGCTGGCGATGGTGCTGCTCTCGATGCTGTGCCGGCAAGACCGGCCGGCGGACCGCGTGCTGTTCGGCGGCGTCACCGCCTTGCTGCTGGCGGTATACCTGACCTGGCGCGTCCGCGAAACGCTGCCCGACTGGCAGATGAACTTCGCCAGCGTGTGGGCCCATGTGTTCTTTGCCTTCGAATGCATGACGCTGGCCTATACGCTGCTGTCGATCGTGGTGCTGGCGCGCACCAGCAACCACACCCCCGACGCCGACGCGGGCGAGGCCGCCTTGCGCCGCGCGAAGCAGGTGCCGCCGGTGGACATCTTCATCGCCACCTACAACGAAGGCCTGGACATTTTGGAGAAGACCATTGTCTCGGCGCTGGCGATCGACTATCCCGACTTCCGCGTCTGGGTGCTGGACGACACCCGCCGCGACTGGCTGCGCGAGTTCTGCGAACGGGTCGGCGCGCACTACGTGACGCGCCCGGACAACGCCCACGCCAAGGCCGGCAATCTCAACAACGGCCTGCGCCACAGCGCCGCGGCCGGCGGCGCGCCCTACATCCTGGTGCTGGACGCCGACTTCGCGCCGCATCGCAATATCCTGCTGCGCACCGTGGGGCTGTTCAGCGATGCGCGCGTGGGCGTGGTGCAGACACCTCAGTTCTATTACAACGCGGATCCGATCCAGTACAACCTGCGCGCCACCGAATGCTGGGTCGATGAGCAACGCGCCTTCTTCGACGTGATGCAGCCGGCCAAGGACGCCTGGGGCGCGGCGTTCTGCATCGGCACCTCGTTCGTGGTGCGGCGCGACCTGATCGACCTGATCGGCGGCTTCCCCACCGGCACGGTGAC
The DNA here is from genome assembly GCF_058787995.1 of Cupriavidus sp. FW305-27. Lineage (NCBI taxonomy): Bacteria > Pseudomonadati > Pseudomonadota > Betaproteobacteria > Burkholderiales > Burkholderiaceae > Cupriavidus > Cupriavidus sp. FW305-27. The sequence goes on along the minus strand of NZ_JBYTAG010000036.1, from coordinate 20,515 downwards.
CGAGGACATCCACCTGACCTACCGGCTGCTGCCGCACGGCTATATCACGCGCTGGCTCAATGAGCGCCTGAGCGTGGGCCTGTCAGCCGAAGGCCTGCCCGAGTACATCAGCCAGCGCAGCCGCTGGGGGCTGGGCACGATCCAGGTGGCGCTGACCGCGGACGGGCCGCTGCGCGGGCGCGGCTACACCGGGATGCAGCGGCTGCACTACGTGCACGGCCTGTTGCACTGGCTGTCGCGGCCATTCACGCTGATGCTGCTGGCAGGGCCGCTGCTGTACTGGTACCTCGGCGTCTCCACCCTGTATGGCGAGCCGCTGCAGTTTCTCGCCTACGGCCTGCCGGCGCTGGTGGCGTACTGGGCGTACAGCATCTGGATCACCGGCCAGCGCGCGCTGCCGATCTTCACCGAAGTCACGCAGATCGTGGCGGCGCTGGCCGTCACCGCATCGCTGGTGAGCGCGATGTTCAAGCCGTTCGGACGGCCTTTCAAGGTGACCAACAAGGGGCTGGACCGCTCCAAACTGGTGATCCACGGCAAGTTCGCTGCACTGTACGCGGGGCTGCTGGGCTTCTCCGCGCTGGGACTGGGCCGCGCCCTGGTGGTGGACCCCGATGCGCAAGGGCTCGCCTTCAACACCATCTGGACCGGGGTGGCGCTGATGCTGTACCTGGCCTCGCTGCTGGTCTGCGTGGAACTGCCGCGCCCGCGCAAGGAAGAGCGCTTCCCGCACCGCGCGGCAGCGCTGCTGCGCGTGGATGGCAAGGAATACCGCGTGACCACCAGGGATCTTTCCTGCAACGGCGTTGCCGTCACCACGCCGCTGGCGCCGGCCATTCCAGCCGGCACCGAGGGCGCGCTGTGGCTGGCGCAGGCCGGCTGGATCCCGTGCCGCGTGGTGCGCCGCGACGGCCAGTTGCTGGGCATCGCCCTGAACGCCGGCATGGCGGCGCGCCACGCGCTGATCCGGCTGCTGTTCACCGATCCCGCACACAACATTGCCCGGCAGGGGCAGCCCAAGCTGGCGCTGTCGCGCTTTGTGCGGCGCGCGCTGCTGGGCTGAACCATGCCAGATAACAATCCCCACTCTCCGGAACCATCCATGCGAAGCCTGCCACGCCCCCGTACCCTGCCCCCGCCGCGCCTGCTGCTGCCCGGCGCACTCGTGCTGGCCCTTGCTGCCTGCACGCTCGAACCGCAGTACCAGCGCCCCGACGCGCCGGTCCCGTCGGCGTGGCCGGAGGGCGCTGCCTACCGCACCCCGCAGGCCGGTGCGGCGCAGCCGGGCCAGCCGGCTCAACCCGCCGGCCCTTCGGCCGCGGACCTGGGATGGCGCGATGTTTTCGTCGACCCGCAACTGCGCCAGCTGATCGAACTGGCGCTGGCCAACAACCGCGACCTGCGCATGGCCACGCTTGCCATCGACGAAGCGCGCGCGCTGTACCAGATCGAGCGCGCGGCGCAGTTCCCCACGGTGGAAGGCAATGCCGGCATGGTCTCGCAGCGGTTGCCGCAACGGCTGCGCGCGGCGGGCCAGTCGCCGCAGATCACCACCTACAACGCGGGCATCGGCTTTACGGCGTTCGAGCTTGATTTCTTCGGCCGGGTGCGCAGCCTCAAGCATGCCGCGCTCGAGGAATACATGGCCACCGAGGAAGCGCGCCGCAGCGCGCAGATCAGCCTGGTGTCCGAGGTGGCCAACGCCTACCTGACGCTGCTGGCCGACCGCGCGCTGCTGAAGCTGTCGCAGGACACGCTGAAGACGCAGCAGGACGCGGCGGAGATGGTGCGGCGCGGGCGGCAGGTTGGTGCGATGGCGCAGCTGGACCAGCATCGCGCGCAAACCCAGGTGCAGACCTCGCAGGTCGGCGTTGAGCAATACACGCGGCAGGTGGCGCAGGATGAGAACGCGCTGTCCTTGCTGATCGGCGGCCCGTTGCCGAAATCCGTGACCGATGCCGGCGCGGCAACGGCCAACGCCAACGCCGCCGCGCGAGATCCGCTGGACGCGCGCACCCTGGTGAGCGAGTTCCCCGAAGGGCTGCCGTCCAGCGTGCTGGTGCGCCGCCCCGACATCCTCAACGCCGAACACCGCCTCAAGGCGGCCAACGCCAATATCGGCGCGGCACGCGCGGCGTTCTTCCCGCGCATCTCGCTGACCGGCGCGCTGGGCGTGGCCAGCAGCAGCCTGGCGGGGCTGTTCTCCGGCGGCATGGCATGGGTGTTCGCGCCGCAGCTGACCGTGCCGATCTTCGACGCCGGCCGCAACCGGGCCGGGCTGGATGCGGCCAACGTGCGCAAGGACATCAACATCGCCAACTACGAGAAGACCATCCAGACCGCGTTCCGCGAAGTGGCCGACAGCATGGCGGCACGCGCCACCTACGAGCGCCAGGTGCAGGCGCAGGAAGCGCTGGTGCGCGAAGGCAGCGAGACCCGGCGGCTGTCGGAAATGCGTTTCAAGAACGGCGTGGACGACTACTTCGGCGTGTTCGACGCGCAGCGCCAGCTCTACACCGCGCAGCAGGCGCTGATCACGTACAAGCTGGCCGGCCTGACCAGCCGCGTATCGCTGTACAAGTCGCTCGGCGGCGGCTGGCGCGAGGTGACCGAGGCCGCCCCGGCGGCCAATGGCGGCGCACGCCAGGCACCCGCCGCGCGGCCGCAAGCCGCGGCACAGCCCCAGGCGGTGGCACGGCCTCAAGCCGTGGCGCAGCCGCAGGCCGTGGCGCAACCTCCAGCCGCGGCGCAACCTCAGGCCGTGGCACGGCCCCAAGCCGCCGCACAGCCTCAAGCCGTGGCACCGGCTCAGGCAGCAGCCCAGCCCCAGGCCGCAGCGCAACCTCAGGCTCCGGCGCAATCCCCGGCGGCGGCACAGCCGGCACCCGTCGCGGCCACGCCGCGCTGAGCCGGGACGTGCGGGACCCAGGCGCTGGTCAGAAGTACTTCAGCCAGCGCCAGTCCCGCCGCCTTGCTTTCAGCGCCGCGAACCAGCGCACCGCCGGCCACAGCGCCAGGGCGAGCACGGCCGCGCCCAGCCACAGCTGCCAGACGTGGTCGAGGCCGAACACCTTGCCCTGGTTCAGGCCCCAGCGGTGCACGCAAGCCTGGTACAGCCCCTGCAGCACGTAGAGGTGCAGCAGGTAGAAGAACATCGGCACGGCGCCGAACACAGCCAGGCGCCGCGCGATCCAGCTGCCCTGCGCTCGCTCCAGCCACACCAGCAGCAACCAGCCCACGCCCAGTGTCAGCAGCAGGAACAGCAGCGACGGCGGGTATTTGGTGACGTTGAGGAAGCTCATCGCGGTATGCAAGGCGTCGCTGCCCGCCAGCCATTTCTGCTCTTGCCCGTAGCCGTTCAGCGCGCGCAGCACCGCAAAGCCTGCCAGCGCCGCCAGCCCGCATCCAGCCAGCCGCCGCTGCCGTACCGCGGCAGGCACCGTGACGGCAAACCACGGCCCCGCCGCATAGCCCAGCGCGATCACGCCGATCCACGGCAGCACCGGGTATGAGGTACGCACCCTGAAACCATCAGCCACCTCGATCCAGGTGCGGTCGTGCAGGATGGCCCAGGGCACGTGCCAGGCGCTGTCCACCGGGAAATGCAGCGGGCTCAGCAGGTTGTGGCCGGCAACCAGCGCAATGCCCGCGGCAATCAGCACTGCCCGCGGCAGCCACACCAGTGCCGCCAGCGCCATCATGCTCAGGCCGATGGCCCAGATCACCTGCAGGTAGATCACCTGCGGCGGCAAGGTCCCGGTCCAGGCAAAGCCGACCAGCGTCACCTCCAGCAGCACCAGGAACACGCCGCGCCTGAGCAGGAAGCAGCTGACGGCGCGCCGGTCGTTCCCGGCGGCACCGTAGAGCCACACCGATATGCCGGCCAGCCAGATGAAAACCGGTGCGCACAGATGCGCGGCGAGCCGGCTGAAGAAAAGTGCCGGAGAGGTCGTGGCGACATCCATGGGATCGGCCACCTGGACGTGCAGGAAGAACATGTCCCGCACGTGGTCCAGCAGCATGATCAGGATCACCAGTCCGCGCAGAGCGTCGATGGACAGCAGCCGGCCGCCGGCCGGCCGCGCGACCGCGGCAGAAGGGAAGACTGTCGGAGAAGACAGGGGCGCGGCAGTGCGCGCCTTGGCTGGCAGCATCGTCAATAGCTCAGTTGCACGCCCAGCCGCACACTGCGGCCCGCGCCCGGCGCAATCCACAGGCTGCTGTACGAACTGGCGTAATAGGTCTTGTCGAACAGGTTGCCCACGTTGAGCGACACGCGCACGTTGCGGCTGTATTGCCAGTAGCCATGCAGGTCCACCAGCACATAGGCCGGCAGCGAGAAGCTGTCCTGCACATCGCCCGGACGCCGCCCCACATAACGCAGGCCGGCACCAACGCCATAGCGCTGGCCCACCGGCGCGGCATCCTCGTATACCGCCAGCACGCTGCCGCCGGTGCGCGGCACGTTGGACAGCGGCGTGCCGGCGGCCAGGCGCGTGTCCTGCGTGATCTCGGCATCGGTCAGCGCAAAACTGCCCGATACGCGCCAGTGGGTGCCAAGCTGCCCGGCCACATCCAGCTCCAGGCCGCGGCTGCGCGCTTCGCCGGCGGCGATATAGAAGGAGGGATCGGACGGGTCGGTGGCCAGCACATTGCGCTTGCGGATCTCAAAGATGGCCAGCGTGGCGCCGCTGCGGCGGTCCTCGCTGTCGAACTTGATGCCGGCCTCCACCGCGCGGCCGCGCTCGGGGTCGAACGGCAGCCCCGCGGCGTCGGCGCCGGCATTGGGACGGAATGACTGGCTGGCATTGGCAAACAGCGACACGTTCTGGCTGGCCAGGTAGCTCACGCCCACGCGCGGCGACACTGCGTTCTGGTGCTGCGTGGTGCGCGTGCCGCGCAGGTGGTTGTCCAGCGACTGGTCGAAGGCGTCGAAGCGCACGCCGGCCAGCACGCGCCAGCGCTCGCCCAGGCTCAGCTGGTCCTGCGCGTAGGCGCCGAGATTGCGCTGGCGCTCGTACGTGTCCATGTTCCACGGCATCGGCGGCGCCGGCTGGCCATAGGCCGGGTCGTAGATGTCGATCGCGTACGGCGCCGCGGCGCTGGGGTTCTTGCGCAGGATCGCCATGGTATTGCCGAAGCGGTAGGCATCCACCCCCATCAGCAGTTCATGCCCGACCGGGCCGGTGCTGAACTTGCCGGTCACGCTGGCCTGCAGCGAGACATCGTCCGACTGGAAGTCACGGTAGCGGCGCTGGCGCCAGAGCGTGCGGCCGTCGGCGGCCAGTGAAGTCGCCTCGCTGCTATGTCCCGTCAGTGCGCCGCCGCGGTAGGACAGGCCGAGCCTGCCCTTCCAGTTCTGACTGAACTGGTGCTCCACGCTGAGCTGGTGCGACTGGCTGTCCAGCCGCATGTCGCCGTCGCCGGGCTCGCCCAGGAAGCGCGAGCGCGGGATGCGGCCCAGCTGGCCGTTGACGGTCACCACGCCGCGGTCCATCGGCGTGGTGTAGCGCTGGAATTCGGCCGCGTACTGCAGCACGGTGTCGTTGCCCAGGGTCCAGGTGAACGACGGCGCCACCAGGTAGCGCTGGCTGTTGATGTAGTCGCGCGTGCTGCCCTGGTGGTCGGCCACGGCGATCAGCCGGCCGGCCACGTTCTCGCCAAGCTGGCCGGTGACATCGGCCGTGGCACGATAGCCGTCGCGCGTGCCAAGCTCGAAGCCATAGCGCTGCGCAGGCCGGAACTGCGGCTGGCGCGTGACCACGTTGAAGGTGCCGCCCGGCTCGCTGGTGCCGTACAGCGATGACGTCGGGCCCTTGAGCACTTCCACGCGTTCGATCGTGGCCGCATCCATCGGCGCGGTATAGCCGCGGTTGGCGGCAAAGCCGTTGACCAGGTAGCCCGCGCCGGTGTTCTCATGGCCGGTGAAGCCGCGCATGGCGAAGTTGTCCCACAGGCCGCCGAAGTTGTTCTGGCGCGCGATGCCGCTGACATAGTCGAAGGTCTGGTCGAAACGGGTCGCGGCGATATCGTCCAGCATGGCGCGCGGCACCACGCGCACCGACTGTGGAATTTCGCGCAGCGGCGTGTCGGTGCGGGTCGCGCCGGAGGCGTCGGGCGGGTTGTATGATGCGGAGGCCGTGCCGACCACCGACACCGCCGGCAGCGTAATATCGGAGGCCTCGGTGGTATCCGCCGCCTCGGCCAGGCCGGACATCGCCAGCATCAGGGCGGCAACCGGCCGCAATGAACGCGCCTGGACCGGGCGCAGGTCTGGCACAACAGGCTGGAACGAAAACGGCGCGCGGCGCCGGGCACGGCTGAGCTGCGCAAGCAGCATAAGGAACACCCCAATAAAAACGAGTCGCGGCGGCGGCCATCCGACTGGCAAACCGCAGCGACTCACTAATGATAATAATTTCTCATTAAGATTCTAGTCATGGAACGCATGACCCGTCAACGCGGCGCCGTCATCGACGCGCTGCGCGAAGCCGGCCGGCCCCTGAGCCCGGCCGAGATCCTGGCCGCGGCCCAGCACCAGGTGCCCTCACTGGGACTGGCTACGGTCTACCGCAACATCCGTGCCCTGGTGGAAGGCGAGCAGGTGCATGCCGTCGAACTGCCGGGCCAGCCGGACCGCTATGAATTGTCGGAAGTGCCGGGTGCCGCGACCCACCGGCACTATTTCCAGTGCCTGTCGTGCGACCGCGTCTTCCCGCTGGAAGGGTGCCCCGGGCATCTGGAAGAGATCACGCCACCGGGTTTCGAAGTGGAGCACCACGAGCTGACGCTACTGGGGCGTTGCCCGGACTGCGCCAGCAAACCCGGCAAGCGGCGCAAGGCGGCAGCTCGGGATCACTGAGCAGCGGCGTGCCCGGGGCACGGCCAACTGTACTGAGCCACTGGCCCGCACCTGTATATGGCGCCCGCGCCGGGCTTGCCGCATGATGCGGCAGCATTGCACAGGCCACGCCATAAAACAGGATCCCCAAATTGCCGCAAACCGCCGCCCACCGTCGCTCGACCCTGCTCGCCGTGCTGGCCCTGACCGGCTCGATGGCCTCGCTGTGCATCGGCACCTCTTTTGCCAAGAGCCTGTTCTCGGCGCTCGGGGCACAGGGCACCACGGCACTGCGGGTGAGCTTCTCCGCGCTGATCCTGCTGTGCGTCTGGCGCCCGTGGCGCATCCCGCTGACGCGAACCAACGCGCGCGCGATCGCGTTGTACGGCGCGGCGCTGGGCGCGACCAACCTGCTGTTCTACATGTCGCTGCGCACCATCCCGCTGGGGCTGGCGATCGCGATCGAGTTCACCGGGCCGCTGGCGGTCGCGGTGCTGTCGTCGCGGCGCGCAATTGATTTCCTGTGGATCGCCTTTGCCGTGGCCGGGCTGCTGCTGTTGCTGCCGGTCGGCGATGCCGCCGGCACGCTCGATCCGGTGGGCATCGGCTATGCGCTGGCCGCGGGCGTGGGCTGGGCGCTGTATATCGTGTTCGGGCAGATGGCGGGCAACGCCCACGGCGGGCAGGCCACCGCGCTGGGGCTGACCATGGCGGCGCTGGTGGTGCTGCCGTTCGGGCTCGCGCATGCGGGCACCGCGATGTTCAGCCCGACGCTGCTGCTGTTCGGGCTGGCGGTGGGCATCCTGTCGAGCGCGATCCCCTATTCGCTGGAAATGGTGGCGCTCAAGCGCCTGCACCGGCGCACCTTCGGCATCCTGCTGAGCATGGAGCCGGCGATGGGCGCGCTGGCCGGGCTGGCGTTCCTGCATGAACAGCTGAGCGCGCTGCAATGGCTGGCGATCGCCAGCATCATCACGGCCTCGGCAGGTTGCACCATGACCTCGCGCGGCAAGCGCGACGCCAGTTAATCAGCGCGCGCCGAACCAGTCCGCCGGCAGCCGCTGCGGGCTGCGCGCCGGCTGGCCAAGCGCCAGCGTGACTTCATGCAGGTGGCTGTCCTGCGGATTGCGGCGGCTGGCAAAGCCGAGGCCGCGCAGGATGGCCAGCATGCGGCGGTTCTCGCTGAGCACGTCGCCGCGCAGGGTGCGCAGGCCGGCCGCGCGCGCCAGTTCGCACAGCCTGGCGATCAGGCGCCGCCCCAGTCCCTGCCCTTGCCAGCCGTCGGCAACCACCACGGCAAATTCCCCGACCTGCCCGGACACCACGTATTCCGCGCTGGCGACAATGGCTGAGATACCAACTTCGTCGGGCGCCTCCACCACCAGCGCCACCCCGCCAGGTCCGGGCGCGGCCAGGCCGTCGACAATCGCGTCCACCACGCGCCCGCCGCTCAGGAAGCGGAAGTAGCGGCTCTCACGCGAGAGCCCATCCACCAGCGCGCGCAGCGCCCTGCCATCCTGAGGCCGCGTATGGCGCAGCGTGACCTGTACGCCTCGTCCCACCGTCCAGCTTTCCGCCTTGCCCGTGCGGGCCTCGCTCTGATCATCCATCCCGGCACCATCTGGATTCAAAATTCGTAGTCAGAGTATAGGAGATAACCTGACTTTTGCAAATGAAGCCAGCATGCTATGCTTGCCGGCATCATGACCCTCAATGCGTCCGACCTCCGCCACTGCTCGATTGCCGCGACGCTGTCGCTGATCGGCGAAAAGTGGACGATCCTGATCCTGCGCGATGTCTTCCATGGCGTGACGCGCTTCGACGACTTCCTGCGCCGGCTGGAATGCTCGCCCGCGGTGCTGTCCGCGCGCCTCAAGACGCTGACCGACGCCGGCCTGCTGCGCAAGGTCGGCTACCGCGAGCCCGGCGAGCGCGAACGCTTCGAATACCGCCCCACCCGCGCCGCCGTCGAGTTGCTGCCGGTGCTGGTCGGCCTGATGCAGTGGGGCGACAGCCACATGGCCCCGTCCGGCGAAGGCCCGGTGCAGATCCGCTCGCGCGCCAGCGGCAAGCTGGTGCGCGCGGCACTGGTCGACGAGGACGGCGTGGAAGTGTCGCCGCGCGATATGCGGATCATTCCCGTCAACGCCCAGTCCCCGGCTTCGGACCAGTAGCGCCGACCGCGGTATTGCATCGCACCAGCGCAGCCCACCGCACTGCACCATGAGTGTGCCGCCAGCCCGGCGGCCGCCCCACCACAGCGCATCCCGGCATCACTCCGCCGCACCCCAGCGCAACAAACCCCCACTCACCGTCACATGCCGGCCTGGCACACCCCTTGCGTAACAGGGTACGGGCCCGTCAATGGCGACCGGCCCACCCCACATACGCAGCCCCTATCCCATGTAGTGGCTGTCAGGACAACGGCGTCCCCTGAACTGGCCTGAGCGGCCTGGTCTGCGGGACGCCATTTGTTTTTTGGAGCCAAGGACGATGACCGCCAAAGCCACCCGCATCGAGCTGCTGAGCTTTAGGACCCCGCAGATGCGCGCCTTCCACCTGACCTGGATGGCGTTCTTCGTCTGCTTCTTTGCGTGGTTTGCCTGCGCTCCGCTGATGCCTGTGCTCAAGGGCGAGTTCGGCCTGACCCCGGGCCAGATCGCCAACATCAATATCGCGGCGGTGGCGGTGACCATCCTGGTGCGCCTGGTGATTGGCCCGATGTGCGACCGCTTCGGCCCGCGCAAGACCTACACCGGCCTGCTGGCGCTGGGCGCGCTGCCGGTGCTGGGCGTGGCGCTGGCACAGAACTACGAGACCTTCCTGACCTTCCGCCTGCTGATCGGCGCAGTCGGCGCCAGCTTTGTGATCACGCAGTACCACACCTCGGTGATGTTCGCGCCCAACGTGGTCGGCACCGCCAACGCGGCCGCGGCCGGCTGGGGCAATGCCGGCGGCGGCGCCGCACAGGCCATCATGCCGCTGCTGCTGGCTGCCGTGCTGATGCTCGGCGCCGACCACGCGTTCGGCTGGCGCTTCGCCCTGCTGGTGCCGGGCGTGCTGATGCTGATCATGGCCGTCATTTACTGGCGCTTCACCCAGGACTGCCCGGAAGGCAACTACTCGGACCTGCGCGCCCGCGGCATCGCCATCACCGGCAAGGACGGTGGCAAGGGCGGCGGCTGGGCCAGCTTCCGCGCCGCCAGCGCCAACTACCGCGTGTGGCTGCTGTTCATCACCTACGGCGCCTGCTTCGGCGTTGAGATCTTCATCCACAACATCGCCGCCTCGTATTACGTGGACCGCTTCGGCCTGAGCCTGAAGGCTGCCGGCATGGCCGCCGCGAGCTTCGGCCTGCTGGCGCTGTTTGCCCGCGCCCTGGGTGGCTGGCTGTCGGACAAGGCGGCGCGCCGCCGCGGCCTGGACGCACGCGCCACGCTGCTGTTCGTGCTGATCCTGGGCGAAGGCCTGGGCCTGCTGTGGTTCGCGCAGGCCGGCAGTGTGACGCTGGCCGTGGTCGCGATGCTGCTGTTCGGCCTGTTCACCCACATGGCCTGCGGCGCGACCTATGCGCTGGTGCCCTTTATCGACCGCAAGGCGCTGGGCGGCGTGGCCGGCATCATCGGCGCGGGCGGCAACGTTGGCGCCGTCGCCGCGGGCTTCCTGCTCAAGGGCCTGGGCGACCTGCAGCACACGCTGACAGTGCTGGGCGTGCTCGCCACCATCTCCGCACTTTGCGCCATCGCCATCCGCTTCACCGCCGAGCACAAGGCCCAGGAGCAGGCGCTGTACGACAGCGCAATGGCCAGCTGATTTTAAGGCATCGCCCCCACAGCACAACAAGCAGCAAAGACTGACTACCGGACAAGGAAAGCATCATGAAACTGATCATCGTCGGCCACGGCATGGTGGGTCACAAGTTCCTGGAGTGCCTGGCGGAAGCCGGCGCGCAGAACGTGGAAGTGACCGTGCTGTGCGAAGAACCACGTCCCGCCTACGATCGCGTGCACCTGTCCGAATTCTTCGCCGGCAAGTCAGCCGAGGACCTGTCGCTGGTGCCCGCCGGCTTCTTCGAGCAGCACAACAACATGCTGCTGCGCCTGAATGCGCGTGCGGTGGAGATCGACCGCGCCGCGCGCACGGTGAAGGTGTCGACCGGCGAGACCCTGTCCTATGACAAGCTGATCCTCGCCACCGGCTCCTACCCCTTCGTGCCGCCGGTGCCGGGCAAGGACCGCAAGGACTGCTTTGTCTATCGCACCATCGAAGACCTGGAAGCGATGCGCGAATGCGGTGCGCGCTCGAAGACCGGCGTAGTGGTCGGCGGTGGCCTGCTTGGCCTGGAGTGCGCCAAGGCGCTGCGCGACATGGACCTGCAGACGCACGTGGTCGAGTTTGCGCCGCGCCTGATGGCGGTGCAGGTCGACGAAGGCGGCGGCCGCATGCTGCGCCAGAAGATCCATGGCCTGGGCGTGACCGCGCACACCGGCAAGAACACGGTGGAGATCATCGACGGCGAAGACGGCACCCACCGCATGGTGTTTGCCGACGGCACCCACCTCGACACCGACATGATCGTGTTCTCGGCCGGTATCCGCCCGCGCGACGAACTGGCGCGCACCAGCGGCCTGGCGGTGGGCGAGCGCGGCGGCATCGTGGTGGACAACCAGTGCCTCACCTCGGATCCCGACATCTACGCCATCGGCGAATGCGCGCTGTGGCAAGGCAAGATCTACGGCCTGGTGGCGCCGGGCTATGACATGGCCCGCGTCGCCGCGCGCCACCTGCAGGGCGAAGCCGCCGAGTTTGCCGGCGCCGACATGAGCACCAAGCTCAAGCTGATGGGCGTGGACGTGGCCAGCATCGGCGACCCGCACGGCACCGTGCCGGGCGCGCGCTTCTACCAGTTCTGCGACGACCGCAAGGAGGTCTACAAGAAGCTGGTGGTGTCCGACTGCGGCAAGTACCTGCTGGGCGGCGTGCTGATCGGCGACGCCAGCGAGTACGGCACGCTGCTGCAGATGATGCTGAACAAGATCGAGCTGCCCGAGTCGCCCGAGTTCCTGATACTGCCCGACAGCAGCGGCAAGGCCAAGCCCGCGCTGGGCGCCGATGCCCTGCCCGACACCGCCCAGATCTGCTCGTGCAACAACGTCTCCAAGAGCGAGATCTGCGCGGCCGTGTGCGACGGCGCCACCAGCATCGGCGCGCTCAAGACCTGCACCAAGGCCGGCACCGCCTGCGGCGGCTGCGTGCCGCTGGTCACGCAGATCATGAAGGCCGAGATGAAGAAGCAGGGCATGGCCGTCAACAACCACCTCTGCGAGCACTTCCCGTACTCGCGCCAGGAGCTGTATCACCTGGTTCGCGTGGGCAAGTTCAAGACCTTCGATGCGCTGCTGGAAGCGCATGGCAAGGGCATGGGCTGCGACATCTGCAAGCCCGCGGTGGGCAGCATCCTGGCCTCGTGCTGGAACGAGTTCGTGCTCAAGGAAGAGCACGCCAGCCTGCAGGATTCCAACGACTACTACCTGGCCAACATCCAGAAGGACGGCACCTATTCGGTGGTGCCGCGCATGCCGGGCGGCGAAGTCACGCCCGAGGGCCTGATCGCGGTCGGCCAGGTGGCCAAGAAGTATGGTCTCTACACCAAGATCACCGGCGGCCAGCGCGTGGACCTGTTTGGTGCGCGCGCCGAGGAACTGCCCTTCATCTGGGAAGAACTGATCGCCGCCGGCTTTGAGTCCGGCCATGCCTACGGCAAGGCGCTGCGCACGGTGAAGTCGTGCGTGGGCTCCACCTGGTGCCGCTATGGCGTGGGCGATTCGGTGGGCCTGGCGATCGAGCTGGAGAACCGCTACAAGGGCCTGCGCGCGCCGCACAAGATCAAGTTCGGCGTGTCCGGCTGCACCCGCGAATGCGCCGAGGCGCAGGGCAAGGACGTTGGCGTGATCGCCACCGACAAGGGCTGGAACCTGTACGTGTGCGGCAACGGCGGCATGAAGCCGCGCCACGCCGAGCTGCTGGCCAGCGACCTGGACCACGACACCCTGGTGCGCTACATCGACCGCTTCCTGATGTTCTACGTGCGCACCGCCGACCGCCTGCAGCGCACCAGCGTCTGGCGCGACAACCTCGAAGGCGGCCTGGACTACCTCAAGGCCGTGGTGCTGGACGACAAGCTGGGCCTCGCCGCCGAACTGGAAGCCGAGATGCAGCATGTGGTCGACACCTACGAAGACGAGTGGAAGAAGGCCGTGACCGACCCCGAGACGCGCAAGCGCTTCCGCCATTTCGTCAACAGCGACCGCCGCGACGACAACGTCGCCTTTGTCGAAGAGCGCGGGCAGATCCGCCCGGCCACGCCGGAGGAACGGAAATTGCGTCGTTCTCGCCTGAGCCAGATTCCCGTGGTTGCCATGCCCGCAAAAGCAGCCTGACCGTGCCCGCAAACAAGGAGAACGTGATGAGCCATCCCCACCATCCTGAGACCTGGACCGCCGTCTGCACCGTACGCGATATCGTGCCCAATACTGGTGTGTGCGCGCTGGTCGACGACAAGCAGGTCGCCGTGTTCCGCATCGGCCGTGGCGACGAAGTCTACGCCATCGACAACTTCGATCCCAACTCGCAGGCCGCGGTGCTGTCGCGCGGGCTGGTCGGCAACCTCGGCGAGCGCCTGGTGGTGGCTTCGCCAATCTACAAGCATCACTTCGACCTGCGCACCGGCGAATGCCTGGAAGCGCCCGAGCAGTCCGTCAGTGCCTACGCCGCACGCGTCTATGACGGCAAGGTCTGGATTGCCGCCGGCGTGGCCGTGAGCGAGGCCGAGGAAGAACTCGCAGCCTGACACCGGCGCCCATTTGATGTTCCCCCTGTCCTCAAGCCACGCCAACGGAGATGCCGGCATGACGCCTTCCGCCACCCCCCAAGCCCGCCCGCGCCTGGTCGTCGTCGGCAACGGCATGGCCGGCATGCGCACTGTGGAAGAGCTGCTCAGGCTCGCCCCGGACCTGTACGACATCACGGTGTTCGGGGCCGAGCCGCACGGCAACTACAACCGCATCCTGCTATCGCCGGTGCTGGCCGGCGAGAAGACGGTAGCGGACATCATGCTGAACACGCGCGAGTGGTACGCCGAGCATGGCATCGAACTGCTTGCCGGCGACCCGGTGGTGGCCATCGACCGCCCGCGCCGCATCGTGCGCTCGGCCTCCGGCCGCGAAGTGCGCTACGACCGCCTGCTGCTGGCCACCGGCTCCAAGCCCTTCATCCTGCCGGTGCCGGGGCACCAGCTCGACGGCGTGATCGCCTTCCGCGATATCCAGGACGTGGAGACCATGCAGCAAGCCGCGCGCGACCACCGCCATGCGGTGGTGATCGGCGGCGGCCTGCTCGGCCTGGAGGCCGCCAACGGGCTGCTGCGCCAGGGCATGGACGTGACCGTGGTGCACCTGCCCGACAGCCTGATGGAGCGCCAGCTCGACAAGCCCGCTGCCACGCTGCTCCAGGGCGCGCTCGAACGCAAGGGCCTGCGCTTCCTGCTGGGCGCTCAGACCGCGGAGATTCTCGGCATCGACCGCGTCACCGGCGTGCGCTTCAAGGACGGCAGCGAGATCCCCGCCGACCTGGTGGTGATGACCGCCGGCGTGCGCCCCAATATCGAGCTGGCCGCCGGCGCCGGCCTGCACTGCGAGCGCGCCATCGTCGTCGACGACACGCTGCAGACCTATGATCCGCGCATCTACGCCGTGGGCGAGTGCGTGCAGCATCGCCAGGCCACCTTCGGCCTGGTGGCGCCGATCTGGGATCAGGCGCGCGTGTGCGCCGCGCACCTCGCCGGCGCCGGCCATCGCCACTACGTGCAGCAGGCCACCGCGACTAAACTGAAAGTGACCGGCGTCGACCTGTATTCCGCCGGCGACTTCATCGGCGCCGAAGGCAGTGAAGACCTGGTGCTGCGCGACCCGCGCCGCGGCGTCTACAAGCGCCTGGTGCTGCAGGACGGCTATCTGGTCGGCGCCGTGCTGTACGGCGACGTGCAGGACGGCCCCTGGTACTTCGACATGATCCAGCGCCGCACGCCGGTGGGCGCGCTGCGCCAGCGCCTGCTGTTCGGTCAGGCGCAGTGCGAAGCGCTCGCCGCATAAGCATCACCGTAAGCCATATAACGCCCCCGCACGGAGAACGCGTGAACCTGTCCGACATCCCGGTCGTCTCGGCGACCCTGACCACCACCACCGCCACCACCTGCCCGTACTGCGGCGTCGGCTGCGGCGTGCGCGCCACCGTGCGCGCCGACGGCCAGGTCGAGATCGCGGGCGACGCGCAGCACCCGTCCAATCACGGCCGGCTGTGCGTGAAAGGCTCGGCGCTCGGTGAAACCGTGGACCTGGAAGGCCGCCTGCTCCACCCCAAGGTGCGCGGCACCGATGGCTCCCTGCAGCAAGTCTCGTGGGACCATGCGCTGGACACCGTCGCGCAAGGCTTCTCGGACATCGTCCGCCGCCACGGCCCGGATTCGGTCGCGCTCTATGTCTCGGGCCAGCTGCTGACCGAGGACTACTACATCGCCAACAAGCTGATGAAGGGCTTCATCGGCAGCGCCAATATCGACACCAACTCGCGCCTGTGCATGTCGTCGGCAGTGGCCGGCCACAAGCGCGCCTTCGGCGAAGACCTGGTGCCGGGCAACTACGAAGACCTGGAACTGGCCGACCTGGTGGTGCTGGTGGGCTCCAACACCGCGTGGTGCCATCCGATCCTGTTCCAGCGCCTGTCCCGGGCCAAGGAAGCGCGCCCCGAGATGAAGATCGTGGCGATCGACCCGCGCCGCACCGCCACCTGCGAACTGGCCGACCTGCACCTGGCGATCCGCCCGGGCACCGACGTGTGGCTGTTCAACGGGCTGCTGAGCTACCTGGCGCGCGAAGGCCGCACCAACGCCGCCTTCGTCGCCGCCAGCACCGCGGGGCTGGATGAAGCCCTGCAGGCCGCGGACGCGGCCTGCGCCGATCCCGCTGCCGTGGCCCGCGCCTGCAAGCTGGACGTGCAGGACGTGCTGGCGTTCTACCAGCTGTTCGCGGATACGGAAAAGACCGTGACCGCCTTCTCGCAAGGCGTCAACCAGTCGTCGGCCGGCACCGACAAGGTCAACAGCATCATCAACTGCCACCTGCTGACCGGCCGCATCGGCGCCCCGGGCATGGGCCCGTTCTCTCTTACCGGCCAGCCCAATGCAATGGGCGGGCGCGAGGTCGGCGGCCTGGCCAACATGCTGGCCGCGCACATGGAACTGGCCAACCCGCTGCATCGCGACGTCGTGCAGAGCTTCTGGCAATCGCCGGTGGTAGCTGACCGCCCGGGCCTGAAGGCGGTGGAACTGTTCGAGGCGATCGAAGCCGGCCGCGTCAAGGCGGTCTGGGTGATCGCCACCAACCCGGTGGTAAGCCTGCCCGACGCCGACCAGGTGCGCCGCGCGCTGGCCAGGTGCGAACTGGTGGTCACCAGCGACATCATCGAGCGCACCGACACCAATGCTGCCGCGCACGTGCTGCTGCCCGCGCTGGGCTGGGGCGAGAAAGACGGCACCGTTACCAACTCGGAACGACGCATTTCCCGCCAGCGTGCCTTCCTGCCCGCGCCTGGCGAGGCGCGCGCCGACTGGCGGATCCTGTGCGACGTCGCGCGCCGCATGGGCTTTGACGGCTTCGACTATGCGGGCGCGCATGAGATTTTCGACGAGCACGCGCGCCTGAGCGCCTGGCGCAACGATGCCGCACCGCGCGTGTTCGACATCGGCGGGCTGGCCGGCCTGGACCAGGAGCACTATGACGCGCTGGAGCCCGTGCAATGGCCGCTGCCAGCGGGCGCACCGGCTGGCGCCGGCACGCAGCGCCTGTTTGCCGACGGCCGCTACGCCCATGCCGACGGCCTGGCCCGCTTTGTCGCCGCGCCGCCGCGCGCGCCGGCCCACGCGCCCGACGACGATTTCCCGCTGATCCTCAACACCGGCCGCGTGCGCGACCAGTGGCACACCATGACGCGCACCGGCAAGTCGGCCAAGCTGGCCGACCACCTGCCCGAGCCCTTCGTCGACATGCACCCGCAGGACGCGCTGCTGTCCGGCGTGGGCGAAGGCAAGCTCGCGCGCGTCAGCACGCGCTGGGGCGCGATGGTGGCACGCGTGCGCCATGGCGGCGGCATCCCGCGCGGCAGCGTGTTCGTGCCGATCCACTGGAACGGCCAGTTCAGCTCCGACGCACGCGTCGGCGCGCTGGTCAATCCCGTGGTCGATCCCGTTTCCGGCGAGCCCGAATTCAAGCACACGCCAGTACGGGTGGAGCCATTCGGCGTGAACTGGCATGGTTTCGTGCTGAGCCGCAGCGCGCTGCCCGCGGAAGCGCTGACCTACTGGACGCGCGTGCAGGGCCGCCAGTTCCAGCGCTATGAATTCGCCGGCCGCGACACCGTGGCCGACCGCACCGCCTGGGCCCGCGCGCTGCTCGGCGTGACCGATCCGGACGCCGACTGGCTCGAGTACGAGGACCGCACCGCCGGCGTCTACCATGCGGGCTATGTCGTCAACGACCGGCTGGAAGCGTGCGTCTACGTGTCGACGCGGCCCGAGTTGCCCTCGCGCGCGTGGCTCGCCGGCCTGTTCGGCCGCGAGCGGCTGGAAGACGCCGACCGCATCGGCCTGCTGCTCGGCCAGCCGATGGAGAAAGGCGCCGACACCGGCCCGACGGTGTGCTCGTGCTTTGGCGTGGGCCGCAACACCATCTGCGACGCCGTGCGCAAGCACGACCTGAAGACGCCCGCGGAGATCACCGCCTGCGTCAAGGCCGGCGGCAACTGCGGCTCGTGCGTGCCGGAACTGAAGAAGCTGCTGGTGGAAGTGCGCGTGGCCGAGGTCGCCTGACCAGTGCAGTGCCGAGGCAACCGGGCTACCAGCCAGCCGGCCTGATCTTCCATCACGGATTAGGCACCCTTCACGAGAACCAGATTGCGGTCGCGGCGGCATACCCCCATGCTAGCCGCGCAACCCCGACAAGCCGCCCCGGACTCACGGCGCGGCACCAATCTGGAGACAGCAATGAAGGATGCGAAGGATTTGCGCGCCGGGCCACGATGGCTGGCGGGCGTGATGGTGATGGCCTCGGCGCTGGCTGGCACAAGCGCCGCGGCAGCGGCTGACGCCTACCCCGGCAAGCCGATCACGCTGGTCGTCCCCTACTCCGCCGGCGGCCCGACCGACGTCGTGGCACGCACGCTGGCGCAGGCGATGTCGCAGGATCTCGGTCAGAGCGTGGTGGTGGAAAACCGCACCGGCGCCGGCGGCACCGTGGCTGCCGCCTTTGTCGCCCGCGCACAGGCGGACGGCTATACGCTGCTGATCCACCATAATGGCATGGCGACCGCGCCGGCACTGTACAAGAAGCTGTCGTACGCGCCGCTGAAGGATTTCGAGTATGTCGGCCAGGTCGCGGACGTGCCGATGACCCTGATGGGCCGCAAGGACCTGCCGGCCAAGACCGTGCCGGAACTGATCCGCTATGTGACGCAGAACAAGGACAAGGTGTCGCTGGCCAATGCCGGGCTGGGCGCCGTATCGCAACTATGCGGCGTGCTGTTCGAGCAATCGGTCCACGTCAAGCTCAATGCAATTCCTTACCAGGGCGCCGGCCCCGCGCTGACCGCACTGCTGGGCGGCCAGGTCGACCTGCTGTGCGACCAGACCACGGCCACGCTGCCTCATATCCAGGCCGACCGCGTGCGCCTGTTCGGCGTGACCACGCCGGCGCGGATCAAGGCGCTGCCCAGTGCGCCAACGCTGCAGGAAGGCGGTCTCAAGGGCTTTGACGTCAAGGTCTGGCACGGCATCTACGCGCCCAAGGGCACGCCGCCCGCTGCAGTGGCGCGGCTGACCAAGGCGCTGCAGAAGGGGCTGCAAGATCCCGTGGTGATCAAGAAACTCGATGGCCTGGGTGCGGAAATCGTGCCGGTCGACAAGCAGACGCCGGAAGGCCTGCGCACACTGCTCAAGGCTGAGAGCGACAAGTGGCAGCCGCTGCTGAAGTCGATGCAGATCGAGGCCGACTAACTTTCCGCCATGCCACCGGTGCCTGGGCACCGGTGGCCCCCTGATTGCTGGCAATACGATAGAATCATCCCTGACTTCCCGGCGATCTTTCTGAATCGCCCCTTCTCGCAGTACCGGTGCCGGCTCGCACCACCCATCTTGCCCGACTCAGCGGCGCATTCATTTTCCGGATTTACCCACTGTTAGGCGGCGATGCGCCCTTGTTACGTCGCGTTTCGCACGTCTTGGCCGGTATCGCCACGTCCCATCAATGTTGAAGCCCGAGGAGGCTACCCTATGCCATCTCCTTGCCTGCTGCCCGTGCTTGCCCTCGCCGTGTGCATGGTCGGCGCTGCTGAATTCATGTTGTCACCGATGCTGGCGCCGCTTGCAGACGCCTTTGCCACCACCCCGGCGCGCGCATCGGGACTCGTTTCTGCCTATGCCCTTTCCTATGCCTTGGCCGCGCCGTTGATGGGCTGGTTCTCCGATCGTGCCGGACGGCGCCGCGTGCTGCTGGCTGCATTGCTGTTGTTCGCACTCGATGGCATCGCCCTCACGCTCGTCCCTACGCTGCATGCCGCCATGGCATTGCGTATCCTCGGCGGGCTCGCCGCCGCGGCCACGATTCCCACCGTCTTCGCATTGATCGCAGATCTGGTTCCCCCGGCGCGGCAGGCTGGCGCCATGGGCGGCGTCATGCTAGGCATGACCGCCGGCATTGCCGCAGGCCCGGCAGTGGCCGGGGTACTGGCCGATGGATTCGGCTGGCGCACTCCCTTCCTTGTCACCGCAGGTGGTTGCCTGGCGGCCCTTCTTGCCGGCTGCCACGTACTTCCGCGCAATCTGCCGCGTAGCGGCGACTGCCAGGAAAAATCCAGGAACATCCCAGCATCTTCAGGCATCCTGCTTCCATTGATCGCGAAAGGCGCCTGGAATGGAAGCACCGTAGCGGCCTATGTACTAGCGGGGGAAGTGCTGCGGCTGCGTTACGGGCTCGGCGTGGCCGGCGTCGGCGCGGCACTTTCGGTGTTCGGCCTCGGCCTGGCCGTTGGCAATCTGCTGGCAGGGCGTGCCAGCCAGTGCTTCGCGCGCGAGGAAAGTGTTTTGATAGTGGCCACCGCACTTGTCGCCGTGGCCCTGACCCTGTTCACGACAGGCGTCTTGGGGTTGCCCGGGTCGCTTGGCTGCCTGCTGGCGTGGGGCGCGGCACTCGGCATCGCGGCGCCATCTAGCACCGCCATCCTGGCTCGGCGGGCTGGCGCAGCAAAGGGACAGATTCTGGCCGTCTCGGAAAGCATCAACAACCTGGCTGTGCTGATGCTGATGCCGGTTGCGGCCAGCTCACTGGCAGTGCACGGCACCGTGCCAGCCGCATTGCTGGTTGGAGGCTGCTGCCTGGCCGGCGTTGCGCTGGCTGTCGCGGACCGGCGGATGACGGCATGAGGGGCGCGGGCGTGATTTTCCGCCGCGCCAAAGCAAAAACCCCCAGCCTTTTGGGGCTGGGGGTTCTGCGGAATAAGAGCCTGGCGATGACCTACTTTCACACGGGAATCCGCACTATCATCGGCGCGGAGCTGTTTCACGGACCT